>NZ_JBQRUB010000002.1:0-72306 GCF_052322135.1 Glutamicibacter soli | reverse complement strand
AACGAGCTAACCGTACTCCCCTGGCCTGACGAATAAGCAAAAGCCCTGCGAACAAAAAAGTTTGATACTTTGCTATTCATATAGCTTGAAAGTTTGCTAGCAAGCTATTATGCTTGTAATCAAGATAGGAAAATATCTTGCAAGCAAACTTGCAAGTAAGTTTTCAAGTTTGTAAGTTTGTGTGCACAAGGATTTGTGTACAAGGATTAGGAGGCAGAAATGGCTACCACTATTGCGCTTGTGCAGACCAAGGGCGGCGTGGGCAAGACAACTAGCTCGATTTACCTCGCCTGTGCGCTGATCGACTTAGGGTATACGGTCGAGCTTTGGGATACAGATATGCAGGGCTCTGCAACAGAATGGGCCGAAGACGCTCATGATGCAGGTACACCACTGCCGTTCCCCGTCGAGATCGTGAACATCGCCAAGCTGAAGAGGCTCGCAGGGAAGAGCGCCAAGGATTTCGTCATCATTGACACTCCCCCAGGCGATCCGGCGACTATCGACGCGGCGATCAAGGCTGCCGATGTAGTCATCATGCCAACCGAGCCGGCCGTTATGGATCTAAAGCGACTCGTTGCCACGAACGCGAACCTGCCGACCGATACTGCACGCATCGCCCTTTTCACTAAGGTCAATGAGCAAACGGTCGCGCTCCGAGACAGCTTGGAATACCTAGAAGATAGCGACCTGGCCCTATTCAATACACGAATCAAGCACCGCCAAGCATTCAAGACCATTCCAGGTGAAATTCCGGCCGACCTGATGGGCTATGAAGAAGTCGCCAAAGAACTAATGGAGGCACTGTCATGAGCAGCCTTAAAGACAAGATGAAGCCAGCCGCGAAAACCGCAACTCAAAAGGCGGGTTCAGTGAGCGAGAGTTTCAGGACTCCTGAAACACCTGAGCAGGACATGAAGCCGCTCAACGTGAGGATTCCAAAAGAGCTTCATACCCAAATCAAGCTCTACGCCGCTGCTAACGACATCAAGCAACAGGTTCTCGTGGCGCAAGCCATCCAGGAATTCCTAGAGAAGCACTCCTAAGCCGCTCATGAGACAATAGACTAACTTCCTTTCCTTGGAAGTAAACCGAACCCGACCGCCTTCCTATGCGGTCGGGTTCACTTTTTGCGCCCATAATCCTGCGTCGGGTTTTCCTTGCCCCGATGCCCGATTGTTGCACGTCTGAAAGCCCAGTCAAGGGCGCTGCGCGTCGCTACGCGATGGGCTAAAGCCCACCCCTGACAGAACTTTCAGACGTGCAGTTTGGCATGTATCGGAACAAGGGGAACCCATGCAATCATGCGCAAATGTTGCGTTGACCTGTCAGGCAAGTTTTCTACCATGCTTGAAAGCTAGCAAAAATCTTTCAAGAAAAACAGCAAACTAGCTTGCTAGCAAGCTAGCAAACTGCTAGAATTGAAGTATCAACAGGGGATAGGAACTCCACCGGAAAGCCCGGCAGAGCCCCGGTTGAAAACCAAGGAAAGGCAGTCACAATGACTAGCACCGTATTCACTGGCCCGAACCTGCCATGCGATGACCGCACGGGGGACGGCTATGACTACATCGACACGGCCGAGAAGGCCGGTTGGACGGTCATCTCGCAGTGGGGAGGCGAAGGCTACGACTTCGGCGCATGGCCCTACATCATCGGCTTCGCCCGTCAGGCCACGGATACCAAGGGAAATCGCCACTTCGGCTATGGTCTTTACGTCGAAGGTGACACTACCACCAAGTATTTCGACAACGTGGAAGCATGCAAGGAAGCCATAGACCGCGACGCGCATTTCTTCTGGAAAACCGGACAAAGCGACGGCCCTAAATGGGTTCCCGAAGAATTTGAGAAGCTACCCGCAAAATATCGCGGACTTCCCAACGACTAGCTGACAGCCCCGCCGAAAGGCGGGGCAACCTACCCCTGAAAGTAGATCCCCAATGGCCATAGTCGCCCCATATGCCGTACTCAATTGCCCAGCGACTCAGATCCTCGGCTTCTACGGCACTGAAGAAGAAGCAACCGCAGCAGCAGCAGAATTCGGGCAATGCAGTTTCGCCTATAAGCTCAGCCCCCAAGAAATCACCGCACTTGAAGCCCAGGACTAGCGCCCAGGAGAAAAGCCATGAAAAACCCCGTCACCGTCTATAGCAAGCCTTCTTGCGTCCAGTGCAACGCCACCTACAGGGCTCTAGACAAAAAAGGTGTCGAGTACCAGACAATCGACATCAGCAAGAATGCCGAAGCGCTCGAATATGTCCGCTCATTGGGATACATGCAAGCCCCGGTAGTGGTCACAGGCCAAGAACACTGGTCAGGATTCCGGCCGGATAAGATCGAGAGCCTCTAAGCGGGTTTTCCTTGCCCCGATGCCCGATTGTTGCACGTCTGAAAGCCCAGTCAAGGGCGCTGCGCGTCGCTACGCGATGGGCTAAAGCCCACCCCTGACAGAACTTTCAGACGTGCAGTTTGGCATGTATCGGAACAAGGGGAACCCATGCAATCATGCGCAAATGTTGCGTTGACCTGTAAGGCAAGTTTTCTACCATGCTTGAAAGCTAGCAAAAATCTTTCAAGAAAAACAGCAAACTAGCTTGCTAGCAAGCTAGCAAACTGCTAGAATTGAAGTATCAACAGGGGATAGGAACTCCACCGGAAAGCCCGGCAGAGCCCCGGTTGAAAACCAAGGAAAGGCAGTCACAATGACTAGCATCTCAAGCAACGCAGGCATCGCAGCCGCCGTTCGCGCCAGCCTCAAGTTCGACCCGCAAGAATCCGTAGCCCTTATGCTCTGCACCGAGGGTGCCGTGCTGGCCACCCTGCGCGTCGACCTCGTGGCCGATGGGCAGGTAGCCCACTGGATCAACGCAATTCGCGGAATCCTCGGCAAGGTGTCCGCTGGCAACGCCATCGACGCAACTATCCTGGTTGCTTACGACGAGCGAGGACAGCTCAAGGGCACCCAGTACGACGCACTGGAAGACCTACTAATGGAGGTCGGCGCACCGATTCGGCGCGCGGTGCTCGTTGCCAACGGCCAAATCCAGGACTTCCATGGTGACGGAACCGACGCAGTTCCCTACGCAGAGGTTGAAGCCGAAGCCATCACCCTCGAGCACCGACTGATCGGCAAGAACCCACTGCGCGCCAAGGACATCGAGCACTGCGAAGAATCCAGCATCGAGGTGCAGGCCATCGCAGGAGCCCGAGTGGCCGAAATCAGGAACATGGGAACCGACCTTGCGGAAATCGCCCCCAAGATCGGCCATGAAATGGCTGTCCAGATTGCGATCTACCGCGAAGCCGGGGAAGTGACCGAGGAAGTCGCCGGATGGCTTGCCGGAACGTTCCATGTGAAGGCCGGCCGAGACCTAGCTGTGATGTCCAGGGACGTTGTTGAGTCGGTCGAAGGGTACGCCGCCAATCGCAGAGTGGTGTCGGTGGTGGTTGTAGAAGTGGAGCCAGCCGGGCAGCGCCAGGCGTCGTTCGGCCTCTGAACCGTAAAACCTGGCATAGGCCCAGCCGTCCCCGAGCGTGCGGTGGAATCGCTCGATCTTCCCGTTCGTCTGCGGCCGGTAGGGGCGTGTCCGCTTGTGTCGGATGCCGAGCCGAGCGCAGAAGTCCCTCCATGCGTGGGATCTGTATGCCGACCCGTTGTCGGATAGGACTCGCTCGACGGTCACGCCTCGTTCGGCGAACCAGGCCACGGCGCGTTCGAGAACTCCCACCGCTGTGCTCGCCTGCTCATCCGACCAGATTTCTGCGTATGCGACGCGGGAGTGGTCGTCGATGACTGTGTGAACGAACGCCGTCCCGGTGCGCGGCTTGTGATCTTTTCCTCGTGGTAATCCCGGAGTCGCGAGCTTGTTCCGTGCGCCTTGCTGCCGACCTACGTAACGATGTCCACCGCCGTCGGGGATGTTGCCGAACTTCGTGACATCGACATGAATCAACGATCCCGGATGAGGATGCTCATATCGCCGCAATGGCTCGCCAGTGACACGATCGATATGCGAGAGGCGGTTCACGCGGCAACGGACGAGGACCGCGTGAACAGTCGACGTCGAGAGACCAAGTCGCGCAGCGATCTGGGCTGGCCCCAGTCGAAGCCGCCAGCGCAGGTTGATGATCTTCTTCTTGACATGCTCGGGCGTCCTGCCTGGGATCCGGTGCGGCTTGCTGGAGCGATCCTGCATCCCAAACTCACCCTCTTCCCGGTAGCGGCCTGCCCATTTCCGGGCAGTGATCGGGGAGACCATGAACATCTTTGCGGCGATCGTGGCCGGATAGCCGTCTTCGACAATCAGCCGGGCTAACCGGAGACGGGCACGAGGAGTGAGAAGAGCGTTCGGATGGGTCATCAATTGGCCTCCGCCGCGGTCTTCGTAAGCGCGCGTCTGGTGAGAAGCATGATGACGAGAGCGATCGCTGTCAGCACCGAAGCGACCCAAACCGGCGCGAGCAGCCCCAGCCCGGTCGCGAGCCCGAGCGCACCAAGCACGGGCCCCGCTGCAGCTCCGATATTCAATGCTGCGGTTGCGTACGAACCGCCCATCGTTGGCGCACCCGATGCTGCATACAGCACACGCGTGATCAGAGTACTGCCGACGCCGAACGACAGGAATCCCTGAACGAGGACGAGGACGATAAGCGCGACGGGATGAGATGCGACCACTGCCAACACGATCCAGCCTGTCAGCAATAGCGGTCCGCCGACTGCGAGCACGAGGCCAGGTCGTTGATCTGATAGTCGTCCTGCGATCGTGACGCCAAGGAACGATCCGATGCCGAACATCACCAGCGCGACGGACACCCACGCTTCGGCCAAGCCCGCGGTCTCGGTCACGATGGGTGCCAGGAAGGTGAATGCCGCAAAGGTCCCTCCGTTGATCAGCGCTCCGAGTACCATGGCCAGGATGAGCCGCGGCGTCGCCAACTGGCTGAGCTCGACACGGAGCCTTGGTGAGGTCGCGCTAGTCTCGCTCCGACCAACATTGTTCGTGACGCCACGAATGACTCCAACGGCCGCGGGAATACAGAGGATGGCGATCGCCCAGAACGTCGTTCGCCAGCCCAGCGCTGTGCCGAGCAGTGCCCCGGCGGGGACGCCCACGACGGTTGCGATCGTCGTGCCGGAGAGCAGGATCGACAGTGCACGCCCCTTCTGGTTCGCTGGCACGAGGGTAGTGGCCGTGCTCAGTGCTACGGCGAGGAATCCTGCGTTTGCGAGAGCGCTGAGCACCCGGGTGATGAGCAGGAGAGAGAACACTGGTGTCATCGCTCCGATGACGTGGCTTCCCGCGAACACGAGAAGGCAAACGATCAATGTGAGCCGCGGTGGCCAACGGCGAGCGAATGCCGCCATCACTGGCGCGCCGACGACCATACCGACTGCGAATGCGGAGGTCAGCAGGCCCGCAGTGCCGACCGAGACGTCAAGTTCGGTCGCGATCGCGGGGAGCAATCCCGCGAGCATGAATTCTGAAGTGCCCATGACGAAGACCGCCAGGGCAAGCATGTAGAGGGCAAAAGGCATCGAGTACTCCGAGGTGTGAGATCAAGAAATGGTTCTTCTTGTCACCACGGCCAGCGCCCCGGGTACGCCAGACATACGCCCACACAGATCGTGGGCGTCGTAACTAGTGGTTCAAGGGGCTGGCGGTGTGACCGACAACCCCTGACCTGTCTGATTCGGGACTCGACATGCCCTAAACTCTAACATGCCTTCAATGGCGAGCGGTCTGGACAGATACTTCTTGAATCGGCACGGTGTCATTACGGGCGGGGGCCAGAACAACGTCCCTAGACATCACATCTAGATGGCGGTCGTCTACAGCGGCGCAATCTTTTAACCAAAGTGGACAGCGCGTCCGCGATCAGTCCCCGCTCCCCTGATCGTCGAAGGCAGTAGCGTCGTGACGGTTTCGATGCGCGTGATGATCGCGAGGGATGGCTACAAGCACCTCCTGCGCACGGTCGCGGCCAAGGACGACGACCGCGAGCCAACCCCGTAGGGCCGGCAAAGTAGTTGCGTTTCGATCGGGTAGTTTCTGCGGTTCCCAGATTACGGGCTTAAGGGTCGTTCGTGCTGTCCGCACAGGCCTCAGTCAACCTGCGTCTCGATGCAGTAGCGTCGCAGTTCTGCGATCATCGCGGTCTTGGGGGTGCTGACGAAGCGGAACGCATGGCTGAAACGGACGCGCATTCCTCCAGCCTCGAGGTAGCCGTCGCAGGAAGCGCGTCGTCCGTGGGTGACGACAGAAATGACCTCCACCCGCTCGGGAGAACGGCGGGCGCACCTCTCGGGCTGCACTGGGGCCGCTGTGTGTGGATTTCTCGATGAGCGTCCAGCTCATGTCATCGGCAAGCCACTCGGAGAGGGCCTCCAGCTCTCCCTTGGCCCGGTTCACAACGAAGTCTCCGTCAACGCACTTCCGTGAAGACTCATGGTGCTATGGCTCGATCCGATGCGCCCGGCCTTTCTCCGCGATCGGCACGCACATTTCGATGGGTCTATCAGGCTCCCAGCTGACCTGTCCTTGGTAGATGATGCCGAGTTTCCCGGTGGCGCCGTCTCGCTAGTCGGCCATGGCGAAGCAGTGTCGCCGCCGTGTTGCTCCTGCTCACGTCTCACAACTCACATCGAGTCGCCGCTCGCCCATGAGCCGAACTTCGGGGACGCTGCTGTACCACGCATGATGAGAATCACGCAGGGCACGTAGAGTGCTGCGGCGCAGAGCCAGAGGAAGCCGTCGGCGTTGATGTAAGTGAGCGCGAAGATCGTTGTGAAAGCGACCGGTCCGAAGATCGATGTGACGCTGTTGATGCTGGCGAGCACACCCTGGAGGCGCCCTTGGTGCTGTTCATCGACGCGCTGGGAGAGAAGGGTTTGCAGAGCGGGGAGGCCGATGCCACCGATCCCCAGTGCCGCCAAGATAGGCGCCATGGAAAATGCGTCAGTGACAATCGCCAGGCCTACGAGACCCAAGGCGTCGGTAACACACCCGATGATGACTGTTTTTGCCTCACCGATCCACTCCACGATGCGGCCAGTAAGGAGGGCCTGCACGAGAACCTGTACGATCCCGAAGACGGACAGGGAGATTCCAACTTCGACGGGACTCCAGTCGAGGCGGTGTTCAGTAAACAGCACCCAGGTCGCACCTGGAGCCTGCCCAATGAATTGAACAAGGCCGAATGCGACTAATAGGAAGGTAATCCCAGGCACCGCGCTGAGGCCGGGGCGACCACGATGCTGAGCGAGCGACGCAGAGCGCGCAGGGGAATCAGGACGGGTCTCGCGTAACAAGATAAAGGTGAGTGCCAGATTGCTCGCTGAGAGAAGAGCAGCGAGCAAAAACGGCAGATGTGGCGAGATGGCACCGAACAGTCCACCCATGGCTGGCCCCGCGATCATTCCGCCGCCATAGCAGGCACTGAGTAAACCGAAACGCTTGGCGCGCTGGTGGGGTGGCGTGATGTCGGCGATCACGGTGGCGGTGACCGCATTGGTCGCTCCGGTTATCCCAGCCACTGCACGGGCGATATAGAACACCGACAGAGCGGATGTCGTGGCGAGCACGAGATAGTCGACGGTCGCACCGGCCAGGGAAACAAGCAGCACCCGGCGGCGGCCGAATCGGTCCGACAGTCTTCCCAGTACGGGGGCAAAGATGAACTGCATTACCGCGTAGAGCGCGATCAGCACTCCGACGTTCAGCGGAACCGCATCAGCGGTGACCCCTGCCTCGTGTAGCAGTGCGGGGAGAATCGGCATCACCAGGCCCATGCCGGCGGCGTCGAGGCTAGCCGTGATGAGGACCGTGGCCAACGAGCCACGAGCGGAAGTGAGAGATGACACCTTATCAACGATAAAGTTATCGATGATAAAGTGCAAGCATGGCTCAGAAACAAGCGCGACTCGATCGTGCAGCAGTCTTGCGCGGTGCGAGGCATGTGCTCAATAACACGGGGATCGACGGTTTCACCACGCGGGCACTGGCTGCGCATCTGCGGGTGCAGCAGCCAGCGCTCTACTGGCACTTTCGGACAAAGGGCCACCTGCTCGGATCGCTCGCAGCTGATGTGCTTGATCGCGAACACCACGCCTCACTCCCAGAGTCAGGGGAGCGCTGGGACGACTTTCTCCTGCGCAACGCGCGGAGCTTCCGGACAGCGCTTCTGGCAGTCCGGGATGGAGCACGGCTGCACGCAGAGTTTCACCGTCAAAAGAGTGACCAGATGCCAGCGGGCTCGGATGCCCCCGAAAGTCAGATCGAGTTTCTCGTGTCCGAAGGATTCGCTGAGGTCTCTGCGGTCCGAGCTCTCATGGCTATCAGCCGCTATACGGTCGGTTTCGTACTAGAAGAACAAACAGCGCTCGACAACGGATGTGAGCCTGTCGATCAAGACCTAGATTTCGAGTTCGGGTTAGTTGCAATGGTTGAAGGGCTGGCATCAAAGCGATGAGGGATGCTCGCGCTTTGGGTCTCTGCGTCAGTAAGGTCAATCCTTTCCCGCTCCCGCAGCAGCTCCTCCGCGATACTGACGTTTTGCTCATGGCTACGGAGCTCACTAACGAGCAAATCAGGGACCGTATGCATGTCGCGTCGCGATCGCGGAACGGCACATCAGCAGCATCTTCACCATGCTCGACCTTAACGAGCGCACAGGAAACAAGCGCGTCATCGCCGTCCTCGAGTACCTCAAGAACTAAGCGTCGAGTGCGTGACCGGCGCGATGACCATAGGTAACGGCGGTTTAGCATCGGTGCCGCATCTTGACACGACTCAATCCGCGACAGCTAACCTCCGCATATGGAGTTCGACGGAATGGAGATCCCCGACGATATCGAGGTCACGGTCTGGGGGAGCAACGAGCACCGGCTCTGTAACGTCTGCCGCGCAGAATGCGACCCCGAGCCGAGCGGCGCCGACGGGTACGGCGTGTGAATCGTCTACGTCTGCCGCGACCACGGAGTCCAATCCGTCGTGGACCCATTCGAGCATCTCCGTTGAAGCGCGCTCTTCGCTATCTCCCTGCATTGACGCAAACATCGCGCTCTCCGCCTTCCGAGGGTAGATCCCAAGATCTGCGGCGCACCTGCCCAGTGTGACGATCTCGATCAGGGTCATGACCGCTGGGGACGGGTACCGGTACCTGCTGAACGCAGTTGTCGCTGGCGACGGGGATCGCGATGCGTCGTCAGCGCTGACAAGGTACTACCTTGAAGCAGGAACGCCTCCCGGCATCTGGCTCGGGGCCGGCCTCCCAGGACTCGCCGGAGAGATCGCCGTCGGTGCCTCGGTGAGCGAGGAGCAGTTACGGCGCCTCATGGGGCACGGGCAGGATCCGAACAGCGGCGAGCAACTGGGGCGTCCGTACCGAAAGTTTGCCACCGCGGGCGAGCGGACGCAGCGCCGCCTCGATCAGCTCCCGAAGTCCCTTACCGCAGGTGAGCGTACCGCGCAGCAAGCGCTGATCGAGGCGGAGGAAGCACAGAAGCCAACGAATGCGCCGGTCGCAGGGTTCGATCTCACGTTCTCGGTCCCGAAGTCCGTCTCGACCCTCTGGGCAGTTGCCGACGGCGGCACGCAAGCACTCATTGCCCAAGCTCACCACGCAGCGATCCGAGACATGATCGCCCTACTCGAGCGCGACGTCGCGATGACCAGGGTCGGCGCGAAAGGGGCGCGTGGCGCCGTCGCGCAAGTCGACGTGCGGGGTGTGATTGCGACTGCCTACGATCATTACGATTCTCGGGCCGCGGATCCACAACTCCACACGCACATTGTCGTCGCCAACCGCGTGCAAGCAGCTCATGACGGGAAGTGGCGCACGCTCGATTCTCGCGCTATCCACGCCGCCGTCACCGGCCTATCGGAGCATTACAACGCGGTCCTCTCGGACCATCTCACTCAGATCCTCGGCGTCGGGTGGGAAGCCCGTGAGCGCGGTGCGGGGCGCTCCACGGCGTGGGAGATCGTTGGCGTGCCGCAGGAGCTGATGGACGAGTTCTCTTCCCGTACTCGCGATATCGAGCAGGTCAAAGACCGGCTGGTCGACGACTACGTCTCGAAGCACGGGAGGCAGCCGTCCCCGAAGCTGGTGTGGCAGTTCCGGCAGCAGGCCACGCTCGAGACTCGGCCCCCGAAGCAGCAGCACTCTCTCAGCGATCTCACCTCCCAGTGGCGAGAACGCGCGACCGCGTTGCTGGGTGAGGACGCGCCAACCTGGGCGTCGGCACTGCTCGCCGGTAGTGAGCACGAACCGTTGCTGCGGGCAGACGATATCCCGTTGGAGGATCTCGAGGAGGTCGCCGAGGTCGTGGTGCAGCAGGTCGGTGACCGGCGAGCGACGTGGAAACGGTGGAACCTCCACGCGGAGGCCGTGCGACAGACGATGGCTCTCCGCTTCGCGTCCGCGAACGACCGGGACGTCATCACCCAGCAGATCGTCGATGCCGCAGAACGGGTCTCGCTGCGCCTCACTCCGCCCGAGCTCGCGAAGAGCCCCTCGCTGTTTCGTCGCGCGGACGGGTCGAGCGTGTTCCGACCCAAAGCCGGAACGGTGTTCTCCTCCGAGCAGGTGCTCGCGGCAGAAGACCGACTCCTTGGCGCGTCGAATGATCGGTCGGCGCCGACCGTACCGCTGGCATGGATCGAGGACGCTGCCAGAACGAAGAACCGCGACGGGCACACCCTGTCGGTGGACCAGGAGCAGGCGATCGCGAAGATCGGCGTCTCCGGCCGCGTCCTCGACGTACTCGTCGGCCCCGCAGGGACTGGGAAGACCACAACGATGCGTGCCCTGCGCCGAGCCTGGGAGCGACGCTACGGGCCAGGCTCGGTGACCGGGCTCGCGCCCTCGGCCGCTGCCGCCGACGTCCTCGCCGGGGATCTGGAGATCGGGACGGAGAACACGGCGAAGTGGCTGCATGAGCATCGCCTCGGGAAATGGAACCTCACGCGCGGACAGCTCGTCATCATCGACGAAGCCTCCTTGGGTGGCACGTTCGCGCTCGATGCCATCACCAGTCACGCCCAGCAGGTCGGCGCGAAAGTGCTGCTCGTGGGCGATTGGGCGCAACTCGCAGCGGTGGACGCGGGCGGCGCGTTCGGGATGCTCGTGCGTGACCGCGGCGACGCCCCGGAACTGGTCGATGTGCGTCGCTTCCGAAACGACTGGGAGAAGCAGGCGTCCCTGCAGTTGCGGATCGGCGACACCGACGTCATCGATACCTACATTGCGCACCAGCGCGTCACGCCGGGCGGATATGACGAGATTCTCGAAGCCGCCTACCAAGCCTGGCGCACAGACCTCGCAGCGGGAAAGAGCACGGTGCTGATCGCGGAAACCCTCGACACGGTCTCTGCGCTCAACACCCGCGCCCGCACCGACCGAATCCTCCAGGGCGACGTCGCTGTGGACGGCGTCAAACTCCATGACGGCAACGAAGTTTCCCGCGGAGATCTCATCATCACCCGCGAGAACAATCGGCGCCTCTCGCTCGGGCGAAGCTGGGTGAAAAACGGCGACCGCTGGCACGTCGCCCATGCGAACGACGACGGATCCCTCACCGTGCGGCGGGCAGGATCGAAGCGGCGCACCACGATCACGCTGCCCGTGAGCTACGTCGCCGAGCACGTCGACCTCGGCTACGCCGTCACCGCGCACCGTGCCCAAGGGGCCACCGTCGACACCGCACACGCGGTCGTCCACTCACCGGAAGTGACCCGAGAATCCCTCTACGTCGCGATGACCCGCGGCCGCGAATCCAACCGCGTCTACGTCGCCACCGACGAGCATCACCTCGAGGAGCATCAGCACCGTGAGGACCTGCAGAACACCGCCCGGAGCATCCTCTACGGGATCCTGCAGCACCCTGGCGCAGAGCTCTCCGCACACGACACGATCACCGTGGAGCAGGACTTCTGGGGCTCACTCGAGCAACTCGCGGCCGAGTACGACACCATCGCACAAGTCGCCGGACAGGAACGCTGGATCGCCCTCCTGCACGCCGGAGGCCTCACGGCGGAGACGATCGACGAGCTCGTCGAGACAGACGCCTTCGGGATCCTCACCACCGAGCTGCGCAGGCTCGAAGCCGACGGGCACGACATCGACAGTCTTCTCCCGCGCATCATCCAGGTTGGAGGACTGGACGAGGTGCAGGATCTCGGGTCGCTGCTGCGTTACAGGCTCCAGCGCATCACGGCGGCCTACCAGCCTGCTCCGCAGCGGACCGCCAGGATGATCGCCGGCCTGGTCCCGCGCGCGACCGGGATCACCGATCCCGCGATGAGGCAAGCCCTCGACGAGCGGGAGCAGCTCATGGAGCAGCGCATCGATGCCCTGGTCGAGAAGCTCCTCAAGCAGCCAGAGCCCTGGTTGACGGGACTCGACGAGACCGCTCCCGCAGAGGGTGAGGCTGCGGCACGGGCGGTCATTGCGTACCGCGACCGGTGGGGCGTCACCTCGAGCAGCCCACTCGGAGCGGTGCCCGGCGACGATGCTCAGCGCGTCGACTACGAACGCGCCCAGGGCGTGCTCGTGAGCCTTCAGCAGACCGAGCACTCCCCGGAGGAAGTGCGGTCCAGACGGAGTCAGAGGCGGTCGATTTCCTGATGTATGCGGCCGATATTCTTAGTGCATGACGCCAACGAACCGCGCGCGGATCTCTCGCCAGACGCGCTCAAACGTGTTCGATTGGCTCTCGCTTTCCGAGTACGACTGGTCGGGGCGGCTGCAGCATCCGCAGTTCCTCGCCCGGCTCTACGACTTGGAGGAGCTGCCGAGCAGAGACCACAGGTACCGCACTGCCAGCGGCGACATCTACCAGCACATGGTGAACAACTGGGACTGGGAGGATGACTGGGTCTTCAACGACGACCGTTTCCAGCTTCGTAACGGCAGCGACGAGACGTTCCTCAACTTCTTAGCCGAGACAGTCCATCCCATTGTCCGCGACGATCCAGACGCCGCTGCCGCGATGGTCGCTGCCTACAATGACACCCTCCGCCGAGATGGGTATGAGCTCATCGAGACAGACCGTTTCGGAGATCGCATCATCTATGGCTGGCGTCAGATTTCCGCGTATTACGCCCCAACCGAGCTAACGCTCGCCAAGACGCCCGACCTCACCGAGAACTCTGTGCTGCGCCGTCACCTCGATCTAATCAACCGCGACCTCAGCTCAGATCCCGCTGCGGCGATCTCCTCCTGCAAGAACCTCCTCGAGAGCCAGTGCAAGATCGTGCTCACGGATCTGGATATCGAGTTCTCCGAACGAGACGAGCTCCCGGCTCTTTTCGCAAGCACCGCATCGGCACTCGCGATCAATGCCGACGCGGTAGACGGCAGCAAGCGCGGCAGCGACGCCCTCCGCAAAGCGATGCGCGCCCTCTCCACTCTCGTGCAGTCCGTCGCGGAGGCACGCAACTCAATCGGCGACGGGCATGGCTCCGTCAACGAGAGCCCCGCGACTCCACGACATGCACGCCTCGTGTTCAACTCGACTGTTGCAGTCGCGCAGTTCATCGCCGACACCTGGCACGAAACCTCCCATGAGCAAAAGGCTGCGCTGGGCTCCTCCTTCTGACGCTTCTCCACTCCAATCCGCAAGCGGAACTCCACCGCTCTTCCGCACTCCAACCGAGCAGCGTAGACTGCGAAATGGCAGGACAGACCACGCGCGAAGCCTGACGTCGGGCGGAGCAGACCGCCCCAAGAAGCCTCGGGGCACTCACCACACAGGACCAGCCACATCGAAGTGCTCCCGTGTGAAAAGTGAGGCCATCATGAATCTCATGCAGCGTCTGTGGAACGCCAGCGTCCGCACCCGCATCTTCCTGCGCCGCCGCAGCCGTACTTGTCATGCTGACACCTATCGAGGACAGCAGACACTGACCCAGTGCGCTCCGGTGGCCACCACTTCGTGCCACCGGAGCGCGCTGACCGCGGCGGCATGCCCGGGCGCATGTCGTGCCCTGGGTTCGGTTCCGTGGTGAGGACGAGCCGCGGGCGCGGGCATCTGTTGCTGGACATCCAGCAGGCCGACGGCCAGACCATCCTGGTGTAACTGAACGCGAGCATGGCTGGGCAGATCGTGGTGGTCGCCGGCTATCGCTGGTCGCCCGCGTGGCGGGCCGCATATCGGGCCCACGGTTCTGCGGACTTTTCGGCGTGGAGGAAGGCGACGTGGTGGCTGTAGCCGAGTGCGTCGGCGACTAGGGCGTGTCTCTTATATCCGTAGCCAGACGGCCGATTCGACCGCATCCATTCCTGGGACGGCGATGTCGCGCTCGATCAGAGCGATTGCCTCAACCGCGCCAACTCGGGAGAGAAGCGCACCGGTTGAGATGTCACCCGGTGAACCGGTCACGGCCAATAGCTGGCGAGCTGTTCTTTCGTCCTTAGCGAGGGCAGTGAGCGTTGGCATGGAAAGCCTCCTTCGCTGTGCATCGCTCAGGAGGTACGCGCGAGCTGCCCTTTCATCGATCGGAATGCCGGCGTACCCTGGAGGTTGAAGCAGGTTCTCAACTCTGCGGGCCCTCCGGTGCGGCCCTTCTGGGTGTTCGATCACACACTGCTTCCTCGACGGAGAACGACGTGTGACGAGAGGCCCATCATGATTCGTCCAGTCTTGGCGATTACGAGCTTCATCTATTCGCTCCTGCAGCGCTACGCACCGAGCAACATCGTGCTCCGGTGGGTCCGGAGTCGGCGTGGGCTGAAGTGGGGAGTTCCTGCCATGCTCCTCACCCTGCCATACCTTGGCCTTGCGCTTTGGTGCTCATCTTTGGCCGCTGGCGGCGGACCAGCATGGCTGAATCTCCTCGTCCTCCTCAGCCTGTGGAACGCGATGAAATTCATCGCTTTTGGACCCATTAGCCTGATCATCTTGTGTCGCGTGCGTGCAAAGGAACTCGATGAACGGCGTGACGGCGAGAAAGTGTCCGAGCTGGCACTGAACTGATTCCGACCGACCGCGACAGCGGCGCCGATAGTGCGGCCGAATCAGACCGATCAAGCCTCCGGAGCCGCTGTCGGCACCCGATTCGTTGGTGCCGTGTGAGTGTGGGGTAGAATTGACGGTATGCATTTGTACTTCCTGTGATGGTTGAGTAGGCCTACCGTGCTCGTTGAGTAACTCCGAGCTTGCGGCGGCCGCTTGTTCTGGCCCCATGGAGGGTCGCCGTCATTCGCGTACCCGCTTGCTGTTCGGCTTGTCGTGGTGCGCCTTGCTGAAGGATTTGAATGCTTACCCCTACTAACCGTCATCCGGCGCGCCATCGCGCGCAACTCACCGCTTCTGACGTCTCCGTAATGCGAGGCGTAACCCCGGTGCTCAACCATGTCGATCTCGTCGTCACTCCCGCGTCTCGTGTGGCGATCGTCGGAGAGAACGGGCGCGGAAAGACCACACTTCTGCACGCGCTCGCGGGCACGCTGGTACCTGATAGTGGAACGATCCAGCGCATCGGCACACTCGGGCTCGCTGAACAAGAGATGAACTCCACTGACAACCGCACCGTTGGGCAGGCCGTCGCGGAGGCAATCGCTGAACCGCTCGCAGCGCTGGCCGCGCTCGACGCCGCTGCTGCTGCTCTTGCGGATGGGAGTGACGAGGCCGCAGAGCAGTATGCCGCGGCATTGGAAGGTGCTGAAGCGCTCGACGCGTGGGATGCCGAGCGCCGCGTACAGATCGCGCTCGAAGCACTCGACGCCGAAACCGACACGACGCGGTTGCTCTCTGATCTGTCTGTGGGGCAGCGATACCGAGTGCGGTTGGCCTGCCTGCTGGGGGCTGAAGATGATTTCTTACTGCTGGACGAGCCCACCAATCACCTCGACCGCAGCGGACTTGATTTCTTGACCACGCAACTCCGCGCGCGCAACGGTGGTGTCGTGATCGTCAGCCACGATCGCGCGCTGCTCTCTGACATTGCGGAGACGGTTGTTGACCTCGATCCGACACCTGATGATCGCCCCCGCATCTACGGCAACGGGTATGCGGGATACCGAGAAGGGCGCCTGGCCGAGCGGGAACGCTGGGAGCAGGAGTACGAGCGTCAGCAGCAGGAGCAATCGCGGCTGCAGGAGAGTCTCAGCGCTGCGCAGAATCGGCTGGTGTCGGGGTGGCGACCGGAGAAGGGGTCACCGAAGCACGGCCGCGCGACGCGCGCGGGCGGGCTGGTGCAGAGCGTGCACCGACGCCAGGAAGCGCTCGAAGCACACGCGGTGACGGTGCCAGAACCACCGCAACTGTTCCAGTTCCCCGACCTGCCCACACGAAAAGGGGCGGTGCTGCTAAACGTCGACAACGTGAGCTTTGCCGGGAGGTTAGCGCAGCCGGTGTCGTTCGAACTCTCGCACCGCGGCAGGCTCGTGATCACCGGCTCGAACGGGGCCGGAAAGTCGACGCTCCTGAGTATCGCGGCGGGCGAACTACTGCCAGACACGGGAACAGTGCGGACATCCCGTGGCACGCGTTTGGGTTTTCTTCGTCAGGAGACGATGCTGCCGCCGGATCGCCGGGCGAACGAGATATACGCCCGTCACCTCGACGAACTCGTCGGTCAAGGAACGCTGCAGTCATCTGAGACGGTCGGTCTCGGTCAACTTGGACTGCTGCGATCGCGCGAGGCAGGCAAACGAGTGGGTGAACTGTCGATGGGTCAACAACGACGCCTCGATCTGGCGCTCGTACTCGCGGCACGCCCGCACGTGCTACTGCTAGACGAACCCACCAACCACCTCTCCATCGCGCTCGTTGACGAACTCACCGAGGCACTCGGGGCTACCCAAGCGGCCGTCGTACTGTCGACCCACGACCGGCAACTCCTGCGCGATGTCGCCCAATGGCCTCATGACCATCTGATGGCGATGGCTGAAGGCGAGGCGCTGGTATGAGCAACACCATCAAGCTCCGCGCACTCCGCCCATTGGCATCAGGTGATTACCGTCTCCTGTTTGCCGCCGTCGGCATCGAGGTATTCGGGACCGGTATGTGGACGATCGTCATGGTCTTCCAAGTACTCGCACTCGATGACAGCCCACTTGCCTTGTCGGCGGTCGCAACCGGAATGAGTCTTGGCCTGTTCTCCTTCTCCGTTCTCGGTGGGGTTGTCGCCGACCGGTTCTCCAAACGGCGGATTCTCATCACAGTGCAGGGCTCAACGGCCGCGATCATGACCGCCGTGGCGGTCCTGTCGCTCACCGGTAATATCGAACTTTGGCACGTCGCCGCAGCCTCGTTCGCGATGGGTGCCGGGAGCGCCTTTTTCTACCCTGCGTACAGTGCTTACCTACCTGTGGTCCTTCCGCCGGAGCAGCTCCTGGCCGCGAATGGGCTCGAAGGGGCGCTCCGTCCATCGATGGGGCAAGGGCTGGGCCCGGCCCTCGGTGGAGTCATCGTCGGTATGTTCTTCCCCGCTATCGGAGCGGTCATCGTCGCGGCTTCGTACGCGATTGCTTTCGTCATCACCTTGTTTCTTAGCCGCCGTGACGAACACACTGAGCCCACTTCTCCCGAGGATCGCCCGAGCGTCTGGGGTGACCTTCGTGCGGGGGTTGCCTACGTGGCTCGTACACGCTGGTTGCTTTGGACGCTGATCTTCGGGTCGTCGCTTGCGCTCATTGTCCAAGGCCCGATCGAAGTTCTCCTCCCGTTCCTCACCCGCGACCGATTCGAGGATGCTGAAGCTACTTTCGGGTTTCTTCTGGCCGCATATGGGATAGGTGGGGCTGTCGGTTCGCTGATCGTGTCGTCGTTGAAGCTTCCACGTCGGTACTTGACGTTTATGATCCTGTGCTGGGGTGGAGGAACACTACCTCTTGTGGTCATTGGCGTTGCCGACAATTTGATCCTCATGCTCTCCGCGCTCTTTGTCGTCGGTGCACTCACCGGGGCTGGCGTTGTCGTGTGGGGAACATTGCTGCAACGGTTGGTGCCGCTCGACATGATCGGCCGAGTCGCCAGCCTCGACTTCTTCGTTTCGATCGCGTTCATGCCGGTCTCAATCGCCATCGCGGGGCCGCTCTCACTACTGGTTCCCATCCCCATCATCTTTGTGATTGCGGGAGTCATTCCGCCAGCTCTCGCGTTGATCGCATTGCTGGCCGGGCGCATGCGTCACACGGAGGAGAAGCATCCATTGGATGTGGCTGAGGGGTGACTCAGCCGGGCAAACTGCGTCTGGGGTTGACCTCTCGCTCAGCTAGGGCGTGTCTCCTAAATCTAGTTGTGTGCACGCGCCATGATTGAGTCGTGGCACAAAGGTCTAGATTTACGCAGTTCACGAATGCGCAATGGGAACGAGTCGAACCACTCCTGCCATCGAACGAAGGCCGTAAAGGCCGTCCCTTCAGTGACAACCGCCGCGTCGTAGAAGGCATCATCTACCGTTACCGGACCGGAATCCCGTGGCGTGATCTCCCTGACCGGTATGGCCCTTGGCAGACCGTCTGGAAGCGGCATCGCCGCTACGCAACCGACGGCACCTGGGACCGCGTATTCGCGCACATCCTCGCCGAGGCCGATGCCGTAGGTGATATTGACTGGAACGTGTCGATTGACGCGACGATCAGCCGTGCTCACCAGCACGGCACGAACCTTCCGCGTCCGGACCAGGACACAGGGGGCTCTATCGAATTACAAGAATCTGCCGTTATGCGAGGTTGAACCGGAAGGTCATGGGATAGGGAGATCGCGCGGAGGGTTGAGCACGAAGGTGCATTTCGCGGTCGATGGGCATGGCCGCCCATTATCGATTGTGGTCACGGGTGGGCAACGTCACGACGGCGCGATGCTCCAGGAAGTAATCGGCGATATTCGAGTGCCAAGAACCGGGTCGGGGAACGCGCGGACGCGCCCCGAGTCGCTGCTTGCTGATCGTGGTTACACGTCACGAGTGAACCGCACGTACCTGCGTAAGCGGGGCATCACTGCTGTGATTCCGGAGAAATCTAACGAGATCGCTGCCAGGAAGCGTAGGGGTCGCGCGGGTGGGCGCCCGCCGGGGTTCGATGCTGAGAAGTATAAAGATCGCAACGTGGTCGAGCGGGCGTTTGGATTGATGAAGCAGTGGCGGGGGCTTGCGACTCGTTATGACAAGCTTGCGGTCACGTATCGTGCGGGAGTGGTGTTGGCAGCGATTCTGGTCTGGCTACGGATATAAGAGACACGCCCTAGCGACGGTGGGCATTGGAGGACGAGCTCGCCGAGGGCGCTGTTGCGGGCGCCGAGGAGGTTCACGCCGAGGGCTCGCAGTCTGTCCATCACGGTGTTGGGGTGGAGGTGTCGTCCGGCGAGGATGCTTGGGAACATCCAGGGGCTGTCCGTCCCTGCCGCTGTCCGGAGGTTGGGCCGAGCATCGCGGTGCTGGCGGATCATGTTGGCGAACGGCTCAGGCACGTCCACTGGATGGCGGCCGAGCTGGATTCTCATGCCGTGAGGGCTCTCGGCGATGGCCTCGGTCGTCAGAGTGACGACTTTGACCAGTGGTTGCGCGTAGAGGAGCAGGAGCATGCCGGCGACGCGGTAGGGGAGTGACTCGCTGGTCCCGGTGAGCAATTCGCGGATCCAGGCAAGTCTCTGCTCCTGGCTCAGGGACGGGCTCGATCGGGGAGTGCGATGCGCGACCGTGACACCGGTGTTCAAGCGGGACTTCTTGGCGAGCTGGAAGAAGTTCCTGATCATGGTGCGAGTGGTCGGTCCGCCTGCCAGCCACTCGTCGGCGTCTTGCTGGGTGCAGGTCGCGGCGGTGCGGTGGTGTGTCTGGTGCAGCCAGGTCAGGAACTTGACTGTCTCGGTGATCTCTTGCTTCGCTGAGTGCACCGGGCCGCGCGTGTTGGCGCCTGCTTCGGATTTGGCGCGGATGTTGCGTAGGTGGTGCCAGGTCGCGAAGTGCTGGACGGGCTGACGGACCTCGGCGGGGAGCCCTTCTAACTTGACGGCGATCCACTCCTCGAATCGGTGCAGGTAGGCATCGCGGTAGGGGAGTAGGCCGTGATGTTGCAGGAGTGCTCGGATGTGTTCGGTCGGCTTGCCGGGAACGGCGTCGAGGCCTTCGTGGGAGATCGGGATCGTGCCGTCGCCAAGGCCACGCAGGAGCGTCTGGACCTTGGGGGATCGCTTCCAGACGAGGATCGACTCGGGTCGCTCGGATGCGCATAGCGCGTCGACCAGACCGCGCAGAGCGGGGTGTTCCGGCTCGCCGCCGAGGACCTGGTGGAGGTCGGCGCGAAGCGCACATCGGGCGCAGAGCCGCCCTCGGTGATGCCCGGCTTCGGTGTCGCAGCTGTCGCAATGGAAGTCGTGGGGGATCTCCGCGCAGGTCGCGCAGATCGGACCGCCGCCGGCGCTTGCGGGTCCTGGTAGCAGGCGGTCTTGGAGGCACTCCGGGCAGACGCCTCGGGTGTGGACGGCGTTGTAGTAGCAGATGTTGCAGAGCCGGCCCTCCGGCCATGTGACGGCGACCCGCGGGATCTTGCGGCCGCAGCGTGCGCACGGGTTCCCGGTCGTCGAGGTGATGCGTGGACGACCCTGGATGGTGGAGCGGGGGGACAGGCCTGCTGGTCCTCGACTCGCCACGGCAGCCATCCCTACTCGTCGAGAATGTTCGCGCGCCGGGGTCGAACTGATCGGTCGAGGCTGACGACGTTGGAGCCGGGCTCGGTCGCG
This sequence comes from Glutamicibacter soli, assembly GCF_052322135.1. Classification (NCBI taxonomy): domain Bacteria; kingdom Bacillati; phylum Actinomycetota; class Actinomycetes; order Micrococcales; family Micrococcaceae; genus Glutamicibacter; species Glutamicibacter soli. The sequence continues at coordinate 51,620 of NZ_JBQRUB010000002.1, read as the reverse complement.
GTCTTCCGGCGCCGGACGTCCGCGGCGGTTGTCGTGACCAGATCGGCTGGTGTGCACTCGAAGATGTCGCAGAGTGCGGCGATAACTTGGAGCGAGACGCGCTCCGGCCGCTGATTGACGAGGCGGTAGACCTGCGGTCGGGAGAGCGTGATGTCCCGTTCGCCGAGCAGCGGGATGAGATCGGTCGTGTTGTGCAGACCTCTGGCCGCCATCAGCTCGGCCAGGCGCCACTGGTAGTCGACCTTGCGTTTCATGGTGTTCCATCCTTCGTGGTGCGGGCCAGGGCCTCGTTGACGGTCCTGTCGAGAGCGCTGCGGAGCGTGCTGCGCCGGAACTCGTCGCCGACGAACTGGTAGATGCCGGTCGTCGAGGCGTACTCGTGCCCCATCTGGTCCTGGACGAACCGTGGGTCCCAGCCAGCCTCCAACAGATGCGTAGCGTAGGAGCGTCGGAACGAGTGCAGATCGAGCCCGTCCGAAAGTCCGAGCTCGTCGCAGTAGCGGCGTAGCCGGCGCAGCAGCGCCGGTTCTCCGACCAGGCCGCCGCGTTCGCTGGGGAACAGGTCGAGTGTGTCGGGCTCACCGCGACCGTTGGCGAGCCAGTCCTCGAGGATCGGAGGCGTCCATCGCCAGACGGTGAGCACGCTGCGGGGTTTGTAGGGCGAGGAGCGCTTTGACTTGCCGTAGCGGACCTTGCAGACGCCGAACCGGCCGAACTCGCGCGCATGCGGGTTGCGGGCGAAGTCGACGAGCTGCAGGTGTCGCAACTCGTTGAAGCGGAGGCCGTAGGCGTAGGCGATCTTCATCATGACCGCATCGCGATAGGCCGCCTGCCAGCCCTTGCGTCCCGACCGCCCCATGCGTTCGACCTCATCGTCGGCGTAGACGAAGAGTCGATCGAGCTCGGACCGCGTGTAGGGACGCTTCGTGGGTCCGCCGTCGTACTCCTGGACGTGCGGTGCGGAGTTCCAGTCGAAGAAGACCTGCGCCGGGTGGGTGCCGAAGTACTGCTCGCAGACCCGGTCCCATCCGTAGTCGGGGTTGCTGACGTAGCTCGTGAACGCCCGAAGCGCAGAGTGGTAGCTGCGCAGCGTGGAGCGAGAGACGTGTCGGACGGTGCGCAGGTCGGCCGAGAACTCCTCGACCATCGCCGGCGTCCAGTTCCACGGATCCTCGTTCATGTGCTCAACGAACCGGCGCACACAGCGCAGCCGCTGCTCGATCGTCGCGAACTGCAGGTTCCTGGAGAGCTGCTGGTTGCGCCAGCCGTCCAGCATGAGCTGGAGCACCTGCTCCTCGGGCCGAAGGACCGGCAGCGAGGGCACCACCGAGACCCGACCCACACCGTCGACGTGCATCCGACACCTCGTTCCGCGGTTGCATCCAATGAGTCAATGATGCATCCGATGAGACGCCAAGGGTATACGTGCTGGTCAACGGCGTGTCTGCGGGCTCTGTTGCAAAGATTGGCGGCAGTCAGAGGTAGGCTGTCGCTCTGCGCCGATCAGGCGGCTGCTGCGAAATGGTGGTTGAGCATGCCCATGGCCTCCGTCAGCGCCGAGGGCCCAATGCCAAAAGCTCTCTCCACAAGGCGCACCTCGCCCCTGATGCCGGGCTGCAGGCACCAGGGGCGAGCCTGTCCTTTGCGCAGGGCTCGCATGACTTCGAATCCCTTGATCGTGGCATAGGCCGTGGGGATCGATTTGAAACCGCGCACCGGCTTGATCAGTATCTTGAGCTTTCCGTGATCGGCCTCGATCACGTTATTGAGATACTTCACCTGCCGGTGGGCCGTCTCCCGGTCCAGCTTTCCTTCGCGCTTCAATTCGGTGATCGCTGCACCATAGCTCGGCGCTTTGTCGGTATTGAGCGTGGCAGGCTTTTCCCAGTGCTTCAGGCCTCGCAGGGCCTTGCCCAGGAACCGCTTCGCTGCCTTGGCGCTGCGGGTCGGCGACAGGTAGAAATCGATCGTGTCGCCCCGCTTGTCGACTGCCCGGTACAGGTAGGTCCACTTGCCCCGCACCTTGACGTAGGTTTCATCCAGGCGCCAGCTCGGATCAAAGCCACGCCGCCAGAACCAGCGCAGCCGCTTCTCCATCTCCGGGGCGTAGCACTGGACCCAGCGATAGATCGTCGTATGGTCGACCGAAATGCCGCGTTCCGCCAGCATTTCCTCAAGGTCGCGATAGCTGATCGGATAGCGACAATACCAGCGCACCGCCCACAGGATCACATCACCCTGGAAATGGCGCCACTTGAAATCCGTCATCGTTCCGTCCGTCCAATCTCCGCCAAGCATGCTCAAGCTTCACGATTTTTGCAACAGAGCCTCACATCACCCTGGAAATGGCGCCACTTGAAATCCGTCATCGTTCCGTCCGTCCAATCTCCGCCAAGCATGCTCAAGCTTCACGATTTTTGCAACAGAGCCATATCGACAACCTCTCGCGCAACCAAGACATCGCGGTCGGACTGCAAGTGATCTTGAAGCCACGGGCCCGTCCCACCCCGACATGGACCTCGATGCCCGAACGGACGTTAGATTTCGAGTTCTAGGCGTTCTGCGATGAAGGTTGGATCCCAGCCGGGATTGAAAGTGTCGACGTGGGTGAATCCGAGCCGCTCGTATAGGCCACGCAGGTTCGGGTGGCAGTCGAGCCGCAGCTTGGCGCACCCCTGCGTTCGCGCGGCATGGCGGCAAGCCTCGATCAGCGCGGAGCTGACACCCCGGCCCGCATGTGTCCGTCGCACCGCGAGCTTGTGCAGATATGCGGCCTCCCCCTTGAGGGCGTCGGGCCAGAACTCGGGATCCTCGGCCGACAAGGTGCAACAGCCGACGATGCCGTCGCTGCAACTCGCGACTAGGAGCTCGGATCTCAGGACGAAGGTCTCCGCGAATGTCCGGTCGATCCGCGCGACGTCCCAGGCGGGCGTTCCCTTGGCGGACATCCACGCCGCAGCGTCGTGCATCAGCCGCACAACCTCGTCGATATCACCCGAGCAGGCGACCCGAACGTTCGGAGGCTCCTCGCTGTCCATTCGCTCCCCTGGCGCGGTATGAACCGCCGCCTCATAGTGCAGTTTGATCCTGACGAGCCCAGCATGTCTGCGCCCACCTTCGCGGAACCTGACCAGGGTCCGCTAGCGGGCGGCCGGAAGGTGAATGCTAGGCATGATCTAACCCTCGGTCTCTGGCGTCGCGACTGCGAAATTTCGCGAGGGTTTCCGAGAAGGTGATTGCGCTTCGCAGATCTCCAGGCGCGTGGGTGCGGACGTAGTCAGCGCCATTGCCGATCGCGTGAAGTTCCGCCGCAAGGCTCGCTGGACCCAGATCCTTTACAGGAAGGCCAACGGTGGCGCCCAAGAAGGATTTCCGCGACACCGAGACCAATAGCGGAAGCCCCAACGCCGACTTCAGCTTTTGAAGGTTCGACAGCACGTGCAGCGATGTTTCCGGTGCGGGGCTCAAGAAAAATCCCATCCCCGGATCGAGGATGAGCCGGTCGGCAGCGACCCCGCTCCGTCGCAAGGCGGAAACCCGCGCCTCGAAGAACCGCACAATCTCGTCGAGCGCGTCTTCGGGTCGAAGGTGACCGGTGCGGGTGGCGATGCCATCCCGCTGCGCTGAGTGCATAACCACCAGCCTGCAGTCCGCCTCAGCAATATCGGGATAGAGCGCAGGGTCAGGAAATCCTTGGATATCGTTCAGGTAGCCCACGCCGCGCTTGAGCGCATAGCGCTGGGTTTCCGGTTGGAAGCTGTCGATTGAAACACGGTGCATCTGATCGGACAGGGCGTCTAAGAGCGGCGCAATACGTCTGATCTCATCGGCCGGCGATACAGGCCTCGCGTCCGGATGGCTGGCGGCCGGTCCGACATCCACGACGTCTGATCCGACTCGCAGCATTTCGATCGCCGCGGTGACAGCGCCGGCGGGGTCTAGCCGCCGGCTCTCATCGAAGAAGGAGTCCTCGGTGAGATTCAGAATGCCGAACACCGTCACCATGGCGTCGGCCTCCGCAGCGACTTCCACGATGGGGATCGGGCGAGCAAAAAGGCAGCAATTATGAGCCCCATACCTACAAAGCCCCACGCATCAAGCTTTTGCCCATGAAGCAACCAGGCAATGGCTGTAATTATGACGACGCCGAGTCCCGACCAGACTGCATAAGCAACACCGACAGGGATGGATTTCAGAACCAGAGAAAGAAAATAAAATGCGATGCCATAACCGATTATGACAACGGCGGAAGGGGCAAGCTTAGTAAAGCCCTCGCTAGATTTTAATGCGGATGTTGCGATTACTTCGCCAACTATTGCGATAACAAGAAAAAGCCAGCCTTTCATGATATATCTCCCAATTTGTGTAGGGCTTATTATGCACGCTTAAAAATAATAAAAGCAGACTTGACCTGATAGTTTGGCTGTGAGCAATTATGTGCTTAGTGCATCTAACGCCTGGCACAGCGGATCGCAAACCTGGCGCGGCTTTTGGTACAAAAGGCGTGACAGGTTTGCGAATCCGTTGCTGCCACTTGTTAACCCTTTTGCCAGATTTGGTAACTATAATTTATGTTAGAGGCGAAGTCTTGGGTAAAAACTGGCCTAAAATTGCTGGGGATTTCAGGAAAGTAAACATCACCTTCCGGCTCGATGTCTATTGTAGATATATGTAGTGTATCTGCTTGATCGATCAGGCTTTTGTATATCTCCCCACCACCTGAAACAATGACATGATCCGTTATTTTCTTTAGGTTGGTTAAAGCATCTTTAATTGATGGAAAGATCAATACGTTCTCATTGTCAGATGTAAAACTTGAACGTGTTACGACCGCATACTTTCGGTTGGGTAATGCTCCCATTGATTCAAAAGTCTTGCGTCCAACCAACAGCCATTGGTTATAGGTAATAGCTTTAAACAGGAGCTGTTCACCTTTGGCACTCCATGGAATATCAGGGCCATTCCCGATAACTCCATTCTTCGATATAGCTACCATTAGTGATAGTTTCACAATTCTTCCTCAGAGGTTAACGCCGGAGTTAAGCCGCCGCGCGTAGCGCGGTCGGCTTGAACGAATTGTTAGACATCATTTACCAACTGACTTGATGATCTCGCCTTTCACAAAGCGAATAAATTCTTCCAAGTGATCTGCGCGTGAGGCCAAGTGATCTTCTTTTTGTCCCAGATAAGCTTGCTTAGCTTCAAGTAAGACGGGCTGATACTGGGCAGGTAGGCGTTTTATTGCCCAGTCGGCAGCGACATCCTTCGGCGCGATTTTGCCGGTTATTGCGCTGTACCAAATGCGGGACAACGTAAGCACTACATTTCGCTCATCGCCGGCCCAGTCGGGCTGCGAGTTCCATAGCTTCAAGGTTTCCCTCAGCGCCTCGAATAGATCCTGTTCAGGAACCGGGTCAAAGAATTCCTCCGCTGCCGGACCTACCAAGGCAACGCTATGTTCTCTTGCTTTTGTAAGCAGGATAGCTAGATCAATGTCGATCATGGCTGGCTCGAAGATACCCGCAAGAATGTCATTGCGCTGCCATTCTCCAAATTGCAGCTCGCGCTTAGCCGGATAACGCCACGGGATGATGTCGTCATGCACGACAAGGGTGACTTCTATAGCGCGGAGCGTCTCGCTCTCGCCAGGGAAAGCCGAAGCCTCCATAAGATCATTGAGCAATGCTCGCCGCGTCGTTTCATCAAGCTTTACGGCCACAGTAACCAACAAATCAATATCGCTGTATGGCTTCAGGCCGCCATCCACTGCGGAGCCGTACAAATGCACGGCCAGCAACGTTGATTCCAGATGGCGCTCAATGACGCTTAGCACCTCTGATAGTTGGTTCGAAATTTCGATGGTCACCGCTTCCCTCATGATGTCTAACTTTGTTTTAGGGCGACTGCCCTGCTGCGTAACATCGTTGCTGCTCCATAACATCAAACATCGACCCACGGCGTAACGCGCTTGCTGCTTGGATGCCCGAGGCATAGACTGTACAAAAAAACAGTCATAACAAGCCATGAAAACCGCCACTGCGCCGTTACCACCGCTGCGTTCGGTCAAGGTTCTGGACCAGTTGCGTGAGCGCATACGCTACTTGCATTACAGTTTACGAACCGAACAGGCTTATGTCCACTGGGTTCGTGCCTTCATCCGTTTCCACGGTGTGCGTCACCCGGCAACCTTGGGCAGCAGCGAAGTCGAGGCATTTCTGTCCTGGCTGGCGAACGAGCGCAAGGTTTCGGTCTCCACGCATCGTCAGGCATTGGCGGCCTTGCTGTTCTTCTACGGCAAGGTGCTGTGCACGGATCTGCCCTGGCTTCAGGAGATCGGAAGACCTCGGCCGTCGCGGCGCTTGCCGGTGGTGCTGACCCCGGATGAAGTGGTTCGCATCCTCGGTTTTCTGGAAGGCGAGCATCGTTTGTTCGCCCAGCTTCTGTATGGAACGGGCATGCGGATCAGTGAGGGTTTGCAACTGCGGGTCAAGGATCTGGATTTCGATCACGGCACGATCATCGTGCGGGAGGGCAAGGGCTCCAAGGATCGGGCCTTGATGTTACCCGAGAGCTTGGCACCCAGCCTGCGCGAGCAGCTGTCGCGTGCACGGGCATGGTGGGCTCTGTTGCAAAGATTGGCGGCAGTCAGAGGTAGGCTGTCGCTCTGCGCCGATCAGGCGGCTGCTGCGAAATGGTGGTTGAGCATGCCCATGGCCTCCGTCAGCGCCGAGGGCCCAATGCCAAAAGCTCTCTCCACAAGGCGCACCTCGCCCCTGATGCCGGGCTGCAGGCACCAGGGGCGAGCCTGTCCTTTGCGCAGGGCTCGCATGACTTCGAATCCCTTGATCGTGGCATAGGCCGTGGGGATCGATTTGAAACCGCGCACCGGCTTGATCAGTATCTTGAGCTTTCCGTGATCGGCCTCGATCACGTTATTGAGATACTTCACCTGCCGGTGGGCCGTCTCCCGGTCCAGCTTTCCTTCGCGCTTCAATTCGGTGATCGCTGCACCATAGCTCGGCGCTTTGTCGGTATTGAGCGTGGCAGGCTTTTCCCAGTGCTTCAGGCCTCGCAGGGCCTTGCCCAGGAACCGCTTCGCTGCCTTGGCGCTGCGGGTCGGCGACAGGTAGAAATCGATCGTGTCGCCCCGCTTGTCGACTGCCCGGTACAGGTAGGTCCACTTGCCCCGCACCTTGACGTAGGTTTCATCCAGGCGCCAGCTCGGATCAAAGCCACGCCGCCAGAACCAGCGCAGCCGCTTCTCCATCTCCGGGGCGTAGCACTGGACCCAGCGATAGATCGTCGTATGGTCGACCGAAATGCCGCGTTCCGCCAGCATTTCCTCAAGGTCGCGATAGCTGATCGGATAGCGACAATACCAGCGCACCGCCCACAGGATCACATCACCCTGGAAATGGCGCCACTTGAAATCCGTCATCGTTCCGTCCGTCCAATCTCCGCCAAGCATGCTCAAGCTTCACGATTTTTGCAACAGAGCCGTTTTGGCGTAGGTCGTGGGATCAAGAGAAGTGCCAGGCTTTTTCAGCTCTATATGCCCTGTCATGAGCCCGTTAACTCGTGCCCCATAGTCAGGCCGAACCGTGCCGGAATCTTCACGTACTTCTTTATGCATCACCGTTTTAAGGCTGAGAAGGTCACTTGATATTCCGGTTATCAGCTCTGTCACTGGCTGCGACAAAGCCGCTTCCGGCTCACCAGGGCCATTGAGCAAGTCTTTCGCTAATGCACCGTACTGTTCTACCAAGTCAGCGAGTTCAACCATAGATCAAACTCTACTTTGTCCAGCATTGAATGATGAACAATATACGTGCGTTCACCATTGCCAGTACGGGAGAAAGAATCAGGGATACTGGAAAGCATGAATACTTTTTCTGCAGTACCTGAAGATTCTGCAAAAAGTGATGGAACTAAGCGCAACTTGTCGCTAATGATTTTATTTGTAGTTGCGATAGTTGCTATGACGCTTCCATTGCCGTTGATCTTATTAGGAAGGCCCGCAGATGCCCTGGCTGTAATCTATTTTTTCCCAAGCGTATTTTTCATGGGCCTCATACGGGCCACAGCACAAAATGGTCAGGTAATGAAAATCCTTTGGAGGGTCGCCGGCCTCGCGTTATCCGTTGGGTTCGTATTTATTTTCGCGAATGCACTACCTAACAATGCATTGACTGTCACTCTTGCTGTCGCTGGATTAATTTTATGCCTCGTGTTTGAGCTCATTGCGCCAAGCAGTGTTATGAAAAAGCAGGTGTTTTAGGTCGCCAGCGAAGTGATCTAAAACGGTCGTTATTGAAACGCGCAGCGAACCCCGGCGACACGCCGGGGTTTTTTGTTTCAGAAACGTCTTTCAAAACTGATTCATTGCACAACCTGGCTGTGTACCGTTTTTGATATGGCAGTCATTGGATATGCGCGAGTTAGTACGCGCGAGCAGAACCCGGAGTCGCAGGCGGCCGAGCTGCGCGCGGCCGGAGCAGGGCAGATATTTACTGACCGTGGGGAGTCGAGCAGGGAGGCTGCGCGGCCGCAGTGGGTGGCGTGCAAGGAGCAATTGAAGCCGGGGGATACGCTGATCATCCGTGCCCTGGATCGCGTGGCCGGTGAAGAGCGAATGGCCATTGAGATTATCCGCGAGCTGGGGGAGCGTGGCGTGAGGATCAAAAGTCTTACTGAGCCGTTTTTGGACGTGGACATATCTACGCCGATGGGCGAAGCCATTGTGGGCATCATGGCGGTTATGGCGCAGCTGCGCGTTTCTATGATCCGGGAGAACACCCGCCGGGGTTTGGCGCATGCGCGCGCCCAGGGCCGGGTCGGAGGCCGGCCGCGCGTCATGGATGCAGACCGCATCGACACGGCGCGGCAGCTGCGCGAAGAGGGGAAGAGTTATGCGCAGATCGGCAAGATTCTTGGTGTCAGTGCAGCGAGTATTTACCGTTCGTTATCGAGCGAAAATCGTTGATTCAGAAATATAACTAATGTTATATTGGAAGTGAAGGAATTTCTATTTTGAGGTTTAGGAGGTTGTTATGAGCCAGTTGATGGAACGTCCGCAGCATGATGAAATGCGTGCGCGGCTGCTGAAAGCTCGGCAGCGTATGGAAGTTGATTCGCTGGACTATAAGCGGACTTTGAAGGCTGCTGCGGGCGGCATGACTCAGAAAGAGATGGCGGCGCTGCTGGGCATGTCTCAGCCAGCGGTGGCGAAGGCGTTGCAGCGTGCCCAGGCGGTACCGGAAGTGGTGGGCGAGTTCAACGCTGCAAGTCCTTATGAGGTGTGCCAGCGGTACGCGGCCGGGTTTATCGACCGTGAGGAGCTGGTGCGTGTGCTGGTCGCGTGGCCGTACAAGCCGACCCCTTGGGCGAACGAGTATGGTGAGTACGAAGAGAGCCTGGACGGTACGTGGGAAGAAGTAGGCGACGCGCTGCGGCATGAGCTGATTGATGCAGCTACTTACGATGAAGTGTTGACGAAGACGGCCGATTAGGCGGCGAGCAACCGAAGGGCGGATCGTTGGCTAACGACGAATCAATAGAACGACATTACGCGGCCCTGCGCCAGGTGCTGGCTGATCCTGATATGAATCCGCGCGGGGCATACTCGACGATCAGACAAGGGCAGTATTTCATCCAAAGCGGATCGCGGCCTCGTGCCACATCGGAACGGGAACTCTTGCACAAGAAGTGGATGCAAGAAGTGGTTGAGGACTCTGCTAAGCGCGGAGAAATCAAGCACGAGGGAAAAGCTATTGTGATGGCTGGGCCGCCCGGAGCTGGCAAAGGCACTGTGCAGCGCGAACGCTTGAATGATGTTCCTGGTTACGTTCAGTGCGACCCGGATATTTTCAAGGAGAAGATCATCCAGCACGAGCTGGATAGCGGAAACCTGGATCGTCTGAAAACGCCATTGGTGAAAGAGCTTGAAGCCCAGGGGCACAAGTTCGCTCCAATGGAGTTTGCTGCGTTGGTGCATGAAGAGTCGTCCATGCTCAGCGCCAAGCTACAGAAAGACTTGCGCAAGGACGGCACGAACTATGTCATTGATACGGTGCTCAAATCGCAAGGGTCGGCGCAGGAAGTTGCCGCTACTTTGGACAAGCGCGGCTACACCTACGATGTGGTGAGTGTGCAGGCCTCATTCGAGGAGTCCAAGGCCGGAATTTATGGCCGGTGGCAGGCCGGGCGCGATGCTTTTGAACGCGGAGAGAGTCAGCTTGGCGGCCGTCCGGTGCCATCTGATTTTGCGAATAATTTGGTAACGCCGGAGGGCAAGTCTGCTACCGAGGAAGCGGCAAGGTGGTTGGCTGAGAACGGCAAGGGGGTTGCCAGTTTCAAGCAGTTCCGTCGAGGTTCTGCGATCCCTGAGATTGATCAAGTGAAGCAGGATGGCAAGCTCATGGCGCGTCGTGCAGCGACGGCACGGCAAGGTTTTCCCAAGGGCCACGGGGTGCCGAAAACTATCGGGAAGTCTAATCGATCCGGTCGGGATCGAGGTACTGGAATCGGAGAATAAAGTCCGAACGATTCAGGGAGCTTTATCCTGGCGGGTTGCCATTACTAGAGGCCGTGCACGGGCCGCGATCACTCGTCGTAAGTGAACTCAGGTACCGCAGCTAGTGGCTTGTGTGCGGGCGGTCGATTGGTTCCTGCTGTCCATCATGTGTGCGAAAAAAGCAGCGGAGCGGGAGGGCTTTTTTCGTGCCCATGTGGGCAGGAGGCTACCTGACGTAACCAGGTTTAAAAAATGGGCCGGCACTCACCTTTGGGTGAGTGCCGGCCCATTGCTATGTGCTCGTTTAGCTCTCTGCTGGTGCAGTCGTTTGGTCGGCTTTTTTGCGAGGCCGGCGACGGGATGGGGAGCCAATTTTGTTCAGCTCGGTTTGCGTCCATCCCTTCTTCAATGCAGCGGCGAAAGCTTGCTTTTCGGCGGCCTTAGCTTGTTCCAGCTGCTGCTCGGCTTCCACACGCGCGGCAACGGCTTGGGCGATGTCGTTAGCGGCTTGCATGCGCAGGTCGTTTTGCGCTTGGAGCTGTTCGAGGATGCGGCTTGCTGCGTCACTCATGGCTTGAACCTTCCGATAGGACTGGGCTACTTCGGCTAGGCCGATCTGGCGAACTTGTGATGCTTCCAGCGTAGCGCGGGCATCTTCTTATGCCAACGCATGTTGCACTTACTAAAGACGAAGTGCCCCGCCGAAGAGGCGGAGCAAGCTATAGACTTAGCACGGCTAAGTTGCTTGTATCCTTGATCTTCGATTCTGCGGGTGGGACAATTGACCTTGTTAGGTCGATTGGCGTTGCACTGGGCGGGAGGTTGGTTCGCATGGCTCGTTTCGATTCGCGCAAGCGCCAGCCGAATGCGGCCGGTGGCCGTTCGGTGCGCCGCGAGGTGAAGCTGACCGTGGAGCAGAACCTGGCGTTGCAGGTCATGGCCGACGAAGTTGGCGTGTCTGTTCCTCGGTTGTTGGTGGAGTCAACGTTGTCGCAGTCTCGTGGTGAGACTGCCGCCGAACGTCATGAGCTGATCACGTCGCTGTTCTTGTTGCAGCGTGGCCTTGCTGCTGCGGGGAACAACATCAACCAGATCGCCAGGGCCGCGAATGCGACCGGTGAAATCAAGGGCGAGCTGCACGATTCGTTGGAGCATCTGCGGGAAACCGTGAAACGTATTGACGAGGTTTTGGAGTCGTTGAAGATCGTTGGTGATCCGGCATGATTCCGAACGTTACTCGCGGCGGCCGTATGGCCGGGTTGATGAACTACCTGGTTGGCCCTGGACGTTCCAATGAGCACGAGAACCAGCGGCTAATCGCTGGCGATGACCGCGTGACTTTCGCTTACGCTCCGGGCGTTGAATTGTCGAAGTATGATGCGTTTGAGATTGCCGAGATTCTGGATGCCCCGCGCAAGCTGCACGGCACCGAAGTGGCCAAGCCGGTGTACGCGAAAGATGACGTTGCCGGCGGGTTCTTGACCGATGAACAGGGCAAGAAGATCAAGGTCGGATCGACGCCAACGCATGTGTGGCACTGCTCGTTGTCATTGGCCGAGTCCGAAGGATCGGTGTCTGATGCGCAATGGAAGAGCATCGCAGAAGCCTTCGTTGAAAAGATGGGTTTCATTGACCCGGACGGTGCGAAGTCCTCGCGCTGGGTTGCAGTGCATCACGGGGCTTCGAAGAACGGCAACGACCACATTCATCTGGTGGTTCAGATGGTGCGCGAGGACGGCACCAAAGCGAATACCCACAACGATTTCCATCGTGCCCAGGTCGCCTGCCGCGAGCTGGAAAACGAATACAACTTGCGTGCCCTTGAATCCTCGGTGACGCAGCAGCAAGGCTTGTCGGGAGAGAAGCCAGCGGAGCGCGAACGGGCAGCCCGTGAAAGCTACGCGGTATCGGATCGGGTGGAGATTTCCCGCCGCATGCGCGCGGCACTGGCAAGCTCGTCGAGTGCTGATGATTTCATTCGCCAGCTGCCTCAGATGGGGGTGCAGGTTGCCCCGCATTTCGCCAAGGATTCCACGTCTCGCGTCACCGGTTACAAGGTGTCTTTGGGAACGAAATCCGGTGAGGATCAGGCAGTGTGGTACGCGCCGTCAAAGCTGGATCGCAGTCTTGGGTGGCCATCCATCAAGGCGCGTTTCAACGGGGCTGGGGTGCGCGAGGCGGAACAGTTCTTGGCTGACCGCCACAGCAGTGCTCGGGTGCAGCGCGCGTCCGGTTACCGGGCGTTCGATTTGTCGCAGTCCACTTCCGCGAAGTTGAATGGCGGACAGCTTGGGCCGGATACCTTGGCGAACATCTACGCGCGGTTGTCGTTGGAGCTGGAAGGGAACAAGCCTGGCAGCTTGGCACGGTTGAGCACGCACATGGCCAGGGCTGGGCAGGGCATGGGCAACCGTGCTTACGCTGCGCGTTTATCGTCGCGTTTCGGTTCGCGTTCTGCGGAGCAGGGCTGGATGGCGGTGCTGCGCCAGGCTAACCGCTTGTCGCGGGTGATGATGCAGGGCCGCATGGCCTCCGAACGTCCGCAACTGGCCCAGGCTGCGCAGCAGGTCGTGGCGATGGCGGAGAAGATTGTACGAGATGCCGAGCAGCGTCTACCGGCTCATGCGGTGGCGCAGCCGGGTGCGCGAATGACCAAGAAAGATCGGGATCACGGCTTAGGCCGGTGACCGAACAGAGATGGGAGAGTGCAGGACATGGAAAACGACGAAGAATCAGATATTTCGATGGAGTTCGGCCGTGTGCTGCGCATGGCCCTGGGCGCTGCGATGCAGGTCAAAGAAGCCGCCGACCGGCGCGCGGCGAACCAAGACCCCGAAGCCCAAGCTCACCGGTTGCAGCAGCAGGTCGCCTCGCTGTTGAAGAAGGACATGGCTTCACCGGATTTCGTGAAAATGAGTTCCCAGCAAATCGCTGACCGGATGACCGTGGCCTCGGAACTGTCGGCCCGCCATCCCGATGCCTCGAAAGCATTCATGGCCGGATCGGATCGGCTGCGCAACGCGCTGGGAATCAATATCGAGGACATTTACAAGAACCATCCCCAGTCGCCCATGGAACGCTACCAGGCGTTGCGCAATGCCATCGATGACTACCAAGCCAGCGCCCGACTAGACCATGAAGCGAACGCAGAACGCGGCCACGACGCACCAGAAGCTTCCACCCAGGCTGAGGCGAAGGAAGAACAATCCCAGGCCCGTGAAGAAGCTGCCGAAGGGCATCTGGACAAAGCTGAACAAGCAGAAGGCGAAACCCAGCTTGATGCTCGGGATCGTGATGCTGCCGAAGGCCGCGAAGCAGTCAACGCGCCGAGTTTGGGCAGGCCCGAAACGCAGCATGCGACCGGTGCCAGCGTGCATCCGGATGATATGGGGCAGGGATCTAAGACTGCGGCGGCCGTGCTCGCCCGAGCGAGGGCCGTCCACGGATTCCCCACCAAGCCCGGTGAAGCGGTGCGCTTCGGTACATCGAGCAGGCCGGCAGCGCAGCATGGCAGCGGGCAAGCACGAAAGCGTGGACAGAGCGCGGAGGTGACTCGGTGAGCTTCATCAATGATGAACACCTGGAACAGTCCGCACCAGCCGATGAAGGACAGGGCGAGGATGCGGAGCACCCGTTAGCTTTTGAGACGGAAGAGGAATGGCTCACCGGGTGGGCTTTGCCCAACTTCCGGCGGCGGCTGAATAAGGGGGAGTTCCGGTGGGATCCTGAATGGTGGCGTTATGAAGAAGCGATCACGCTGATCACCTCGTTGTGGTTGAGCTTCGAAAAAATGCGGTGGGAGGGCGCTACCGGCATGGCTTCGTACATGCGCGATTACTTCTATCCGTTGATGGGGGAGCTGACTTCACCAGATGGCCCGTTCTGGGATTACGACCCGCCGGTGCGCGAGGACGTGCCAGAGCAGTGGCCAGTCCAGGGCATGCCTGAGGAAATCAGGGAGTCCGTGAACTAGGGCGTGTCTCCTAAATCTAGTTGTGTGCACGCGCCATGATTGAGTCGTGGCACAAAGGTCTAGATTTACGCAGTTCACGAATGCGCAATGGGAACGAGTCGAACCACTCCTGCCATCGAACGAAGGCCGTAAAGGCCGTCCCTTCAGTGACAACCGCCGCGTCGTAGAAGGCATCATCTACCGTTACCGGACCGGAATCCCGTGGCGTGATCTCCCTGACCGGTATGGCCCTTGGCAGACCGTCTGGAAGCGGCATCGCCGCTACGCAACCGACGGCACCTGGGACCGCGTATTCGCGCACATCCTCGCCGAGGCCGATGCCGTAGGTGATATTGACTGGAACGTGTCGATTGACGCGACGATCAGCCGTGCTCACCAGCACGGCACGAACCTTCCGCGTCCGGACCAGGACACAGGGGGCTCTATCGAATTACAAGAATCTGCCGTTATGCGAGGTTGAACCGGAAGGTCATGGGATAGGGAGATCGCGCGGAGGGTTGAGCACGAAGGTGCATTTCGCGGTCGATGGGCATGGCCGCCCATTATCGATTGTGGTCACGGGTGGGCAACGTCACGACGGCGCGATGCTCCAGGAAGTAATCGGCGATATTCGAGTGCCAAGAACCGGGTCGGGGAACGCGCGGACGCGCCCCGAGTCGCTGCTTGCTGATCGTGGTTACACGTCACGAGTGAACCGCACGTACCTGCGTAAGCGGGGCATCACTGCTGTGATTCCGGAGAAATCTAACGAGATCGCTGCCAGGAAGCGTAGGGGTCGCGCGGGTGGGCGCCCGCCGGGGTTCGATGCTGAGAAGTATAAAGATCGCAACGTGGTCGAGCGGGCGTTTGGATTGATGAAGCAGTGGCGGGGGCTTGCGACTCGTTATGACAAGCTTGCGGTCACGTATCGTGCGGGAGTGGTGTTGGCAGCGATTCTGGTCTGGCTACGGATATAAGAGACACGCCCTAGTTCCATGCAAGCGAAAGGTGCCAACACCCATTGGGTGTTGGCACCTTTCATTGTTGACGGGTGGCTACTGAACGAATTTCTCCACGTTCTCGTAGTAGTCCTGGGACAGCTTCACATCTTGGCCATAGGGCTTTTGGGAGAAGTGCACGAGTTCGAGCAGTCCGGCGGGAATGCCAGAGCCGGTAATGATGGCACGGCCTCTAGGCAGTGCGCCAAGGTCTGAGACTTCCAGAATGGATTCACGCTGCATCGAGCTGGACACGGAGCGACCGTTGCGGCCACTGGTGCTGGACGAGCGTTTGAGCACGTCGCGGGCACCGATCAGCTTTTCCAGATACGGCAGGAACTTATCGTCAGACAGGCCAGATCCGGCAACGCGGATATTCGATGCGCCCCAGAGCTTATCCATGCCGTCTTGCCCGTAGGCTTCCACGCCTTGCTTGTAGGACTGGAAGAACGTGGACACCACGATGCCGCGTGAACCGTAGTGCGAGTACACGTCGGGCAGCTCGCGCCAACGCACCACGTTCGCCGCCTCATCGAGTACGGCCATCATCGGTGTTGTTAGCCGGCCACCGGGCAGCGCGGCGGCAGTCTTTTCGGCGGAATCCATCACGGCCATCACCAATGCGGCGGTGATGGCGCGGGCCGTGCCCGCACCTTCCTTGGAAACCAGATACAAGGTATCGGTGCTCGTTGCGAATTTGCGGTGATCGAATTCGGGACGGGCAAAGTTCCCATTCGGGCGAATCCAAGGGGTGACTTCCTCGTAGGAAAGCACCGTGATCCATGGGCGCATCGTGCCATACACGCCATCACGCTGCTTGGGGGTCAGTCCTTGGATCTGCCAGAGAGCGGAGGAGAAATCCTGGTACCCGTGCTCGTCCAGCAGGTCTCGTGCGGTTTTGTCCTCGGGATCTTGCGCCCACGCGAACACGTCGGTGATCGGCCGGTTGGCAATCGCCGCAGCAAACAGGAAATGAGACAGCAGGCGCTTGCCATCCGATTCAAAGTACGCGTCGGACTTGGCACCGGCTGAGGTTTCCGAAGCAATAAACACATCGGCCAGCTTGACCGCAGTTTTCATATCGGTCACGAAGGAGAGCGGGTTCCACCACCAGGAAGGTTCTTCACCGATGATTCCCTGCACGTCGTGAACCCAGACGGTGCCCACGCGGGCGCGCGGGCCACGAGTCATGTCCACAATGTCGCGCTTGTTCGAGGTGGCCAGCACCGGCCCGCCGGTTTCCAGGATCTGCGGGACACACACGCACGAGGTCTTACCGGCACGTGGCCCCATCAACCAGATCTGCACCCATTCGTAGGAAGCAAACAAGCTAGCCTTGTTGTTTACCAGTTTGGCTAGAGGTACGCCTATACCGGCTTTTTGTGCTCCGAGGCGTTCCGCGTCGGCGCGGGCCGCTGGTTCTTCCAGGCTCTTGAAGTCCTTGGCGTGAGCCATTTCCTTGGCCAGGTGATCAATGCGGGAGCTGGTGCCCCGGCTGCGCCGCCACACCACCACGAGCATCACGATGACCGCCAGCAGGAGCAGCAGGCCGAGGGCGAACACAGCGATTTGCAGCCCGCCCACGGGCAGGTAGCCGCGTGATTGATCCATGAGGATCTGCACCGGATTATTCGATGAGTTCTCCACCGTGGGATCGAGGATCGCCCCAAGCGACCACAGCAGCACACCCATGATGCCTAAGGTGAGGATGCCGCCGCCAACCATCCATAGAGTGTCGTCGTTGGCTGGTTGGTTCTTGCGCCCTGAGCGCGGATCGGCGTTGAACATTATTTGACCATCTCCCACGCCCGGTTGGTATCAGAGATCTCGAATTCCAGATCGGTGAGTTGCGTTACGAACGGGGTACCAGGATTCTTGCCGACCTTCATGATGAAGTGCCCTGCACCAGGGCGGCGGGATGCCTTGTTGGTTTTCGGATCAACCACGGCTTCACCGGTCCAGTCGGTCATCAACGCTTTTTCCTTACTGGACAGGGCGAACACTTCTTCCAGGTTGCCCATTTCCGACGGTGCCAGCCCGCCCAGGAACACTAGCGCGGAGCGTTCCACGAACCCCCACGCGGTGGCCGTCAAGTAGTCCTTGGACAGTCTGAGGTCGTTCATGGTGTGGGTGATCATGACCTGCCCGATACCTCGCCCGCGATTCAGGCGGGTGATGGTGTCGATGAAGTGCACCATGTCATCGCTGGCGCGCAGGATGCGCCACAGCTCGTCCATGACCAGGAAGTAGGTGCGCCGCTGGCGTTTTCCCGCTGCCGCCAGGTGCTGCTCGGCAGAGACGGTGGCTGAGCCGAGGTTCCAGCACAAGGACTGTACGGCAGCGACCAACACTGAGTCGTTCTCGTTGACCCCGGAAATGTCGAACACCACCGGCACGCCGGGAGTGATATGCGCATCCGAAGGCTTGGCGAACATGTCCCCGTACGCGCCGGAAGGGCCGAGATTGATCAGTGCGTCCAGCAGCGCTTGGAGCCGCTGATCGTATTCGTGGTCATCATCGTAGGCCAGCACGTTCTGGCGCAGCACCTCAGGCCGGGAACGAATGAAATCGACCAGATCACCGATCAACGGCGCGCGACGCAGCTCGGGATCGAGTTCGTTGATCGCCACCGACAGGCAGGTGGATTCGTGCGGCTTCAAAGGCCGGCCCAGCATCATCGAGGCGATGCCTTCCATCAGGGAGCGGCGGCGGCTGATCATCTCCTGGATCGCAATGTCCCGCGCTTTTTCGTCGTCGATCTCGTTCAAGCTGGCCACCAGCGGCCCAAGATCCAAGGGGTTCAGGTGCCCCTGGCCGGGGGAGAAGGTGATGACCTGCCCGCCCAGGGCGCGGATATGCGGCACATAATCAGGGCGGGAGTCGGCCAGGATCATCGGCACCACACCCCAGGCGGAGAGCACTGCCAAGAGGCGGTGCACCAGCGAGGTCTTGCCTAGTCCTGGCTGGCCGAGGATGAACGCGGACGGGTTGGAAATGATGCCGTTGAGGAACCAGGAAATCGGGTCGCCGGTCACCAGGGTGTTGCGCAGCAGATGGCGGCCCAACGGGGCACCAATGGTCGGCAATCCGGCACCGTTGACGAAGGGCCAGAACCCGCACACTTGGACGGCTGAGCCTTGAATCTCTACCGGGTTTTCGATGTAGTTCACCGGCCCGCCGCCACGGCGGTTCCAGCCCGCATCGCCTGGGACATGCCGGGACTGGGCACCTTCGGCCAGCAGGCGGGAAAGCAAGCCTGGTTCCTTGGCTGGCTTGGGTGCTGCCTTCTTCGCAGAGCGTTCCAAACGGGCCACGTCGCGCTTGGACAGGGTGAGGCTATGGGACTCGGTGAGATGTGAGAGCGCCAGATCCTCAGGGCTAGTGTGCTGGCGTTTCTTCGAGAGTTTCAGGGGAGTCATTAGAACCACGTCTTAATCTCGTCGGGGATCATCATGTGATCAGGCACCACCATGCCCAAAGGCAAGCCAGCCTGGAAGGTCACTGCCTGGTTCGCCAACGCTTCGCGTACCCGCAGTTTCGCGTGGGACACCAGGCCGGGAACGGTGCGGTCGAACTTCTTCAGTTCCGCCTGATCCTTGACGCTGATCGTGATGATCAGCCCGAACCGGGTCAACCCGGAACCCAACGCTTCTTCCTGGGCTGTTTTCTGCGCTGCCGCCAAACGCTGGCGGGCACGCACGGACACGCGCTGCTGGGAGCCGGAGAACATCGCATCTTTCTGCTCGTTCTCCACCACGGTGGAGGTCTGATCCGCTGGGATCGGACGGTACAGCAGGGTCACGCGCTTGCGCAGTGCCCCCTCGCTGGGGGCGGTGAGGCGGGCCAGTGAGTTGGACATGAAAGCGCCGCGCGGGCCTTCATACATCGTCCAGGACTTCGACACGGCCCGGTCGTGCCGGTAATGGTCGAATGCGTCTAACGCGAACGATGGGCCAGCATCCTCCCACGCCAGGCCGGTGCCGCCAGCAGCTTGCGCTTCTTCCACGGCGACAGCGGTGGTCGGGTCATAGGCGACGCGGGTGAAGTCGATGATTTCCTGGGCCGTGTTAGGGCGTACTGCTCCGGCTCCGGTGTTGGCCAGCCCGGAAATGATGCCGGGGAGCTTGTTGCCGATTTCCTCGGCCATCTCTTCCATGCCCCGATCCCCGGCCTTGCCATCAAGGCGGCGGCCGTCAAAGGTCAGGGTAATGCGGGCTACGACCTCGGGAGCAGCGGAGTTATCAGTCTGCGCGATGCGTTCCACGACCTGCTTGGCGAACTCGGGTGCGTCCTCGCGGTGGTTATCAGCCAACAGCTTTTGCAGCCGCAGGCCCGAGTCCTGGGAGGATTCGATGGTGACCGAAGCGCCGCGGATTCCCTCGTCCAGGCCGCGTTGGGTCAGCCAGTTCGCCCAGTGCGCCACCTGGTTATCCACGTCGGCCTGGTCAATGAGATTATCCCCGTTGGGGAAGCATTCGAGCACCACGGAGTAGTTGTGGTGGCCACGGGAGGAGAGGCGGATCAGCCCGAAGGGGTTGCCGTAGGAGTCCATGGATTCAGTCAGCTGGGACTTTGCCATCAGACCGGGCAAGCGTACCTGCCCATCGGGGGTGAACCCGGTAGGGCCGGAAAGATAAACGTGCTTTTTGGATGCGACCTTCTGCCGCTGCGCTAGACGAAGCATGAGTCTCCCATAGATTGAACGGCCTTGTTTCTTTGTGACCAGAAGCAGCACGGCACCGAGGATGGTGGCCAGGGCGATGATGACAGCGGCCATGATCCAGCCGCGCGCTGCGGTGACAATGACGATCAGGACGATGGGCACCAGCATGAGGCTTTGGCCCATGGACAGGCCCAGCAAGCCTGAGCGGCGCGGCACGGTCAGGTTGCCGAAGGTGTTCGGTTCGATACGCGTATCTGTGATGGCCATGATTATTCGCCGTCCTCGTCTACAAGCTTGCTGGGATTTGCCCCGTTGGCGATGCCTTTAACGTCGCCCATTTTCTGCATTGCCTCGTTGAGCTTGTTTGGTGCTTTTGCTCCTGAGGGGCCACCGGAAGGTGGGGTGCTTGAGCCTGGGTCTTTCCCGCCCGCGGTTTGGGATGCGTTGCCGGAATCTGAGGAACTGGCCCCCGAAGGAGCGGGGGTAGAGGTAGAAGAAGTAGACCCGGTTCCGGTAGATCCGGTGCTGCTGGAAGTACCGCCGGTAGATCCCGCACCGGTAGATCCCGCACCGGCAGATCCGGTGCTGCTGGAACTGCTGCCGGTTGATCCGGCACCGGCAGATCCGGTGCTGCTGGAACTGCTGCCGGTTGATCCGGCACCGGCAGATCCGGCACCGGTAGATCCGGCACCGGCAGATCCAGTGCCGTCACCCGAGGAAGCGCTGCCACCGCTCACAGTGTCCGAAGCACTAGAACCGCCTCCCGTTGTTCCTGCGCCACTGCTGGAACTTCCAGTAACGGCGGAAGACTCAGCACCTTTCCCGGCTGCTGCCGTGGAAGCTGATGTTGAGGCTCCTTGTGTCGTTGTTGCAGCGCCCTTCCCGGCTGCTGCGGCCGCCGCGCCCGCGCCACCAGTTCCCGCGAGAACTGCGGCACCGGCTGCGAGCGTGACACCAGCGCCCAGCGCTGCACCGCCGGAGAATGCGCCCGCGCCAACACCGGCAGCAGGAACAATGAACTTGATCAACGCAGGCAACGCCAGTGCCGCCAACAACATAATCAGCAACGCAATGAGGGTGGCATGCATCGCCTCCGGAACTGAGGGTTCTTGTCCTTCTGGGGTGCCGGTCGGGGCAAGAATGCGCAGACCCAGCGAGTAAATTCCCGCCGCCACGGGTTTGAACAACAATAGGGCGACCAGCCAGCCGTTGGCTTTACGCCAGGCTTGCCGTCCCTGCTCGGAGCCACTGGCCGCAGCCAGCACGACGATGAATGCTGAGAGGATCAGGAACATCACGTCGCGAAAATACATGAACAGGAGGTTGATGATGGAGCCTAGAAGCAACAGGATATACAGCAAAAAAGCGGTGCCGGGGCTTGCGATGAGGGCCGAGACGGTGGGGAGCATTTGGGTGAGGTCCACTTCGCCCCCGGTGGATCGCTGCACAATCCATTTGGAGAACTCGTCCGAAGCCGTCAACAGCACCCCGATGCCGACAGCGTAGGCGGTTGCGGCGAGAATCAGGTTCACGATTGGGGTTGCCAAACCGATCAGGCTGTTCTTCACATCTTGGGACATGACTAGCTTGATCAGTCCGAGGAAGAATCCCAGAATGGCGAACCCTGCAACGTACCAGGACATATCTTCTCGAAGGCTGATGACTGCCGCGTTGTTCACGTCTGGGCTTGGTGAGTCCATCCAGAATGTGGAGATCTGTGACATGAAGGCCACAGCACCGTCAAACATGGACTTGATGAACTCGGCAATCGCGCTATCAGCAAGATTCTTTAATCCTTCGCCGCCTTTGCAAATGAGATCCCACGGACGGCATTTTGAATCGGCCATAATTGCACCTACTTCAAATCGGTATACGCGCTGGGATCGGTTGCAATGTCCCAAGCCGGTTCACCGGATGAAAGATCCAGCCGCCAATCGTTAGCATTTTCATCCCATAGAAGATCCACACGAGTTGAAACATACTGACTGCCCGCTGGGCCGATATATTCGACAGAAGCAGCATCATCTGAGCTATCCATAATGCGGTAGCCAGAGATTACGGGGTATTCGGAGGTTTGTTCCAGGGCCATCCACTGCTCAAAAAGTCGATCACGTTCTGGTGATTCAACTGCGGCTTCGATGATTCCGGCTCCCGAAATGTCTAGGAGTAGAGTCAATCCTGCGAAAATTGCGCCAGATGGTGTGTGGCTGAAACAACGCCAGAAATCCCCATCCATCTTCGCCGGCCCATGCTCCGTCGATACTGGAAGCAGCATCCCGGCAGGGTGCCGTTTCCATTCAGTAGCCGGGGCATCGTTCGGGAACGAGCTGTCGGTACTTAGTGCAGGGCAGTCCCCAGAGGCTGGCTTGGAAGCCGAAGCCGAAGGCGAATCCGAAGGGGAAGACGGGGAAGCAGTCTCAACCGGTACCGACGGGGCAGGAGCGGGCGGAGCTGTTTCTGGTTCAGAGCTGGCGCGGGGGAAGATGACTAGCCCCGCGATCACGATGACCACGATGAAGGCGAGGATACCGCCCCAGAGTTTCCAGTTTCTGCCTAATGGATCATTTTCAGCCATGAGGATCTTCTCTTTCTCTTAGACGGTTCACCGGTGCTTAGACGAAGACGTTGATGATCGTTCCCGCGCTAATGGCCAGGATGCAGACGATCAACGAGATGACCAGTCCCTTGAACCCGTTGATTTCCCGTCCGGTGAAGGACGCGAAGGCCAGGAAACCTGCCGAGGCGAGGAATCCGGCTACTCCGAGCAGGATCACGGCCCAGGCGATCCAGTTCAGGATCGTGGTAAACCCTTCGGTGCCTGGTGGCTGTTCCGGGGTTGGGTTGGGGATGCTGGCGGCCAGATCGATACCGAAAGCCAGGGTTTGCAGCAACATGTGTTTGCCTCTCTATGTGGTGGGAGTGTTCAAGAGTTTGATGATTCGCTTGATGCGCCCGGGTAACCGGGCCGGATCGGGTGGGGCATCCAGCCAGGGGTCCATCCAGGGGATATGGGTGCCTCGGGGAACCATGCGCAACAGACGCTTGGTGGCTTTTTTGCGGGCGTCACTGGTTCGTGGCCCTGCTTCGATCAGCACCAGGGCTGAGAGCTGGGAGCCGGTAAGCTGGCGATTGGCCCAGGAGCGGACGAAACGGTCCGCGGCGGACAGTCCGGTGTGGTCGGTGCGAGCGACTGCGATCACCGGAAGCGGCCAGGGGGCTTGGGTCCGGGTACTTTGCGAGAGGGGCCATGCTCTGCCTACGTCCAGGGCGGATTCGCCAAGGAGGGTGCTGAGGGTGGTGGCGCCTGCTCCGCCGTGCAGTCCCATGACAGCCAGGCCTTCGAAGGGACCAATATCAGTGTGCGGCCACGGGGAAGATGGGGCTTCCAGCATGGGGGACAGTCCTGGTGCAGTGGGCCCGGTGACGATGAGGTCATGGCCGAGAAGGTCATCTCGGATGTCATGACCGCTATCAGGCGTCTTATTTGGTCTTGTAGGCGCAAAAGGGTTTGGGATCCCTGACATATGCGGGTTCACCTCAGTAAAGTAATCAACCGTAAGTAGTGATTCGCTATTTACGCTAACTCGCATAGAAAACAGTGTCAATGTTGTAAAACGGTTACATTGTGAAAACATGTAAAACATAGTTTTATGGGGAAACATGACGTAACAGGGTTGACGCGGTTTTCGTACTCAAGCACATTTGGAGTGTGACCATGAACGACCCAGAAGCCGTTGAAGATCTCATCGCGGATTTGCCGGAATGGGCAACGACCGAGGAGATCGCAGACGTGATGCGTGTGAAAGCGCAGACCGTTCTGAAATGGAACAAGGAATACGGCCTGAAATCGGTGTCTATCGGATCGAGGGTACGCCGGTACAGGAAGAAAGACGTGCGCGACTTCTTGCTGAAAAGCGATGAGGCCGCCGACTAACCCAAGGAAGCTACGGGTGGCGAAAGAGATGACGCTGATCGATCCCCAGAAAGTCCCGGCCTTTCCGGTCTATACGCTGCACATCAGCGAAGACCGCCACAGGCTGACCTTGGATGGGGCACCGGTCCCCGTGCTCGAAGAGGAAGATTTCATCGAGGCAGGGAAAAACGCGGTCATCGCCAAACTCGCCACCCACCACTTCGGAGCTGTTCGTGTGCGTGCTATTGATGCTTCCACGAACAGCTCCTGGGACATGATCATCTCCGCTGATGGGGAAGTGCTCGATCTCTCCGAGCAACAAGAAGCCGAGCAAGCGAAGATCGAACGCGCGCAGCGCACGAAAAAACGCTTGTTCATTGCCGGGGCGAGCACCCTGGCGGTGCTCGCCCTCGGCGGCACCGGCACCGCAGTGGTCATCGCCAACCAGCCCGCAGCCACCGTCCCCGCCTACACCCCGCAAGGGGTCGGGGCCACGCTGCCAGCCGCGCCGCCGCCACACCACGAAGCGACCGCCGCGTGGAGCCACCCCACCCGCGCTGATGCTACGGTCAACCTGATCAGCCCTGACCGGCTGCTCACCGCCGACCCGGAAGGCACTGTCACCGGCCGCAACCCGTCCACCGGCCAGCCGGTCTGGCGCGGGGACAAAGCCCCGGAAGACCTGGCCAGCATCCACCAGGGCACGTGGGCCGGCAAGGAAGTCTATGCCGCCGCAGAACGCAACGAGCTGCGCCTCTGGCCAGTAGATATGCCCTACGACACCCCGAGCGTGGCACCAACCAGCATCGGGCTGGAACCAGGGCAAACAGCACGCACCGACACCCACACCCCCTACATCGAACTGGGAGACTGGTACATCCGCGTGCCCGACGGGGACGGCACGCTGCATGATGTGATGATCCCACCCGGTTCGACCGTGCTGGACGTGGCAGCCGATGGAACCATCACCACGATCAGCGCCACCAGAATCTACACCCTGGATAACACCGGGAAGATCCTAAAAGAGAAGAACTTCACCGCGCCAGACGGTGCCACGAAATACCCGGTACGAGTGTGGCTGCTCGACGACACCCACGCCCTGCTGGCGTGGGATGACACCGAACGCATCATGGGAGTGCTGAACACCAGCACCGGGTCCATGCTGTTCTCCGGAACGCCACGGGCAGTCCCCACTGCCACCGAACCCCTGCTGGTGGACAAGGAAGCGAAAACCGCAGCTATCGGAAACGTGGGAATCAGCTACAGCGACCAGGCAGCACTCATAGACCTTCCTGCCACTGACCTGTCAGCAATCCACGGCAACCTGATCTACGCGAACACCAGCAACGGGCCAGTCACACTGGA
Organism: Glutamicibacter soli; assembly: GCF_052322135.1. NCBI lineage: Bacteria > Bacillati > Actinomycetota > Actinomycetes > Micrococcales > Micrococcaceae > Glutamicibacter > Glutamicibacter soli. The sequence continues at coordinate 26,216 of NZ_JBQRUB010000002.1, read as the reverse complement.
CCTCGCCTCCCCGGAGCCCGAGCCGAAGACGTGGGCGAACTACCGTACCGAAGATCCAGCCCCGGCACTGGTCACCGATGACGCGGTGTATGTGGTGGCAACCCAGTTGGAGAACACCACCGTCTACCGATCCAACAAGACCAACGGCAGCACACGCCAGTAGGGAGGCCTGGTCATGGAAGAACAGGGCGGCGGAGCCAAAATCATCCTGGCAGTCCTCGGTGTCCTTCTCCTTCTGGTCATCACCCCGATCATTCTGTTCATGGGTGGAGGCGACAGCGAAGAACCCGATCCCAATGCCCCCTGTGTCATTGAAGGAACCCCCATCGGCAAGGGCAAAGACGGAACATCAACGGTGAAAATTCCCGAACAGTACCGGGACGCCGTAGAGCAATCAGCCAAAAGTGCAGGACTGCCCGTAGGGATCATCGCCGCGCAAATCCAACAAGAATCCGGCTGGAACCCCAAAGCAGTCTCCCCAGTAGGAGCACGAGGCATTGCCCAGTTCATGCCAGAAACCTGGGAGGAATGGGGCAACGGTAAAGACCCGTTCGATCCGTTCGCTGGCCTCGATGCCCAAGGCCGCTACATGAAACATCTCGCCGGACACATCGCGGATCTGGCCAGCAACGAGAAAGAAAAAATCCAATTCACACTGGCCGCCTACAACGCCGGAGCAGGCAACGTCCAGAAATACGGGGGCATCCCGCCCTTCGAGGAAACCCGCCACTACGTGGAAATCATCATGGGCAACGCCCAGATGGACTATTCCTCAACCTGCGAAGCGCCCGGTGGCTTCGACTTCGGTGACCTGACAGCGGACGAATGGGCACACCCCATGCCCAATTCACGCATGACCTCGCCGTTCGGGCCACGCGCCTGCCCGCTGGCCAGCTGCGCGGGCATGCCGTTCCTCTTGAAGCACGAAGGCATCGACCTGGCCGGATCAGACCCCTACTTCTACGCTCCCACGGACATGAAGATCACCTATGCCAGCAGAGGCAATGTTGATGAACTCTACGGCTCTTATGGCAACTATATTTTCGCGCAGATGACCGAAGCTCCTTACCTGGTGTTCGAGTTCCACGAAGCACAAGACAACTCCCTGCTGGTGAAAACCGGAGACGTAGTGAAGAAGGGAACCCCGCTGGGTAAGCCGGGTGCTACCGGAAATTCCAGTGGCATCCATGTCCACTTCCAGATCAACAACCCGAAAACCAGTGTGTTTGATCGCCCGGCGATCAACAACGGGACAACTTATGATCCGGTACCGATCCTTCGACAGCAAAAGGTGAACATCCAATGAAACACCCCAAAATCCTCGCCCTGGCACTGGCGGCAGGACTCGTCACAGGGATAGTCGGATGCACCCCCGTCAGCACCGAGACCGAACCAAGCAGCATTCCGAGCGTTGCCCCCACCACGGCCAGCCCCAGCACGCTTTCACCTAGTGCCAGCCACGAGCACGGGGATGCTGTGGATGATCCGGCCAAAATCGAGCTGGCGAAGCAAGCGGCCACGATCATGACTACTTGGGACCCGAATAAGGACTTCAACCGCACCGCCGCCGAAATGCGCGCCAGAAACCTCATGACCAGCGAACGGGCCAAGGAAGTCATCGCCCCGGAGCGGCCAGCGACCGGCGTTGAATGGCTGACCGCCGCAGAGAAGAAAGCGACCAGCAAGCCCACGGTGAAACTCATGACCGAGCACCACGAGCAAGACACGGTTGCGGTCACCGCCACCTGGCAATGGGTGACCAAGGACGGGGAATCCTGGGCCGGGGAAGGGAAGCAGACGTTCTTCTTCACCTTCACCGACACCGAACCGTACAAGATCCGTGACTACGTTTCGACTCTCCAATAAGTCCCTTCACCCGCAGCTGCTATCCGCTCCCCGGGAGGGAATGGACAGCACAGAGAGCCTATGGAAACTGCCATCAAGACAGATGGTATTGCCGCTGTGCTCACCCAGGGCAAGAATCCAACGAGGTATCACAAGTAAATAAGCCCGTGCCGTTGTGCTCAGCCGCGGCTGCGCCATCCAGGCACAGCCAGGTCCAAGGCCTCACGTCGCCACTCAGGCAAAGTCCCCTTGGTCCGGCCTTGATGCTGATTATGCAGCCAAACACCCAGGGAACGTTCGGTGTCTGAAGCATGATTGCGGTACCGGGGCAGGCATTGATGCTCCGCAACATATTGGCTGAGCGAAGCGAGTCGTGTTCGCCAGAGCTCATCCACTTCTTGCTGGCGCGGGTCATGGTTCCACCCTTCGATGCCCTGCAAGAGCACGATCTTGGAGGAGGGCAGTTCGCCTGCTTCGAAGAGCTTGCGTTGTTCAGCAAGCCAATGATGTAGTGATAGCTCGAGTCGGGTCCCTGTGGTGCGGGGAAGCCTGCCGTGTTCGGCTTGAAAGGCGGCGACCTCCTTGGCCCGGCGGCGCCAGCTGGCCGGCGGATCATTCTCTCGGCGGGCGGCCAAGGCCGCTGCATGCTTACTGCGGAAACCGGGCTCGTAGTGCTCGCGCCGCTGCAGGTGGTAATGGACCGTTGCCACATTGCGATGGCACGCCTCAGCGATCTCGCGGGCTGTCGACCCGGCGAGATACAGCTGATCCCACTCGGGATGCCTGGAAACATTCCAGCTAACCATGGCTTCAGGCTACAACACCATACAAAGCAAGAAACCATGGAACAGGCATCCGGGACCCTGAATCACGGGGCAGTAATCAGCAATGAGGGAGGAGCCAGGCACCCAAAACCGTCCACGTGTCTGATGGAGTTATTTCGACGAATGCAATGAGCACCCCACGCACTCGCGGAGCTACAAGCGAATCGAGAGAAACTGCAAATTCAGATTTCATCACACGCACGATGATGCTCGTCCTAGAAGCCATTCAGCTCTTCTGGTTTCCCAGTAGGGCATTCATTGGCCCCAGGGAAATCTGGCACGTTAGCGCCGGGACAAACCATTCATTGGTTGACACAATGGTTTGCTCGACAGTACCTTTGTGTCATGGGAGCGATGACTACGCGACAGGCAGCCGAGATCTTGGACGTCACTGCCGAAGCTGTCCGGAAAATGGTAAAAACCGGACGCCTGGAACAAACAGGGACAGTCGGGCGCATGCTCATGATCGATGCAGATTCGGTGCACCGCGTGCGACGCGAAGGCAAGCGCGCAGGCCGCTTGTGGACTGAGCAAACTGCGTGGGCCGCTCTCTTCCTACTCTCGGGCCAGAAAGTCACCTGGTTATCCTCAAGCGAATTGTGGAGATTGCGCAAGAAACTCGCCAGTATTTCCGCGGAAGAATTCCAACAGCTTGTACGCAACCGCTCTACACCACGCCGTTTCCGCGGTAGTGCCTCATCCAAAGCCCAGCTATCCAGAGCCATTGCGCTGACAGGTAGTGGAATCCTCGGGGACTACCGTATCGCCAGCTCGTTCGGTCTCGCTGCCGGCACGGCTGCGCTGGAAGGCTATGCAAAGACCGGATTCATAGATAAAAATGCGCGAAAACTGGGGCTCAGGGAAGATGCCTCCGGAGACATCCTGATCAGAGAACTCAATTTCGCACTGCCACTGGAAGGCGGTCATGTGCCAACAGCTGCCATCGCAGCTGATCTGCAAGATGCGCACTCCACCCGCGAACGTTCTGCCGGACGAACAAAAATTGAAGAGCTGCTGCATGCCCAATAGCGCACCCCAACGCCCAACCCTCAACGTCGAACTCCCTCCAGGAGGATGGCCGCACCCCTGGCCACAGTGCCTGGAACTGTCTCGCGCTTTAGACAGCTCGAAATGGACCCTCATCGGAGGTCTCATGGTGCAGCTGCATGCTGAAATAGCGAGGATCCCAGCCATCCGTCCCACAACCGACGTGGACGTGGTGCTCCATGTGGAAACAGGACTCGTGTCCGGGCCTGAGGTGAGCTATACGCTTTCTCAACTCGGGTATGAACTGCAACCGCCCCTGCACAAAGACTCGCCAGCCCACCGGTTCACCCGGAAGCGCGATGGGCTCAAAGAAACCGTTGATGTCATGGTCGCCGACCATGGAATTTCCAAACCACCGCTGAAAATCGGGGGCAGAGATCCGTTCCAAGTCACTGCAGGAACACAGGCCTTGAAGCGTACTGCCAACTGCCAGATCCTGGATTCTGCAGGAGATGTCATTAGTACGCTGAGCATCCCAAGCCCACTGGCGGCACTGGTACTAAAAGGTGCCGCATATCGAGAGGATACCAGAGATCGGGGTCGGCACCTGGAAGATGCCGCACTGCTATCGACAATCATCAGCGACCCCATCGCACTCGTACCAGAGCTACAAGGATCTGACCGGTCCCGAATCATTGGCCTCTATAAGCACCTCTCAGATCTCAATCACCCTGCCTGGGAATCTATTGAGGCAGACAGACGCCGCGATGGCCACTACGCCCTCGATATTCTCTCCAGCAACCCCCAAGACTTCTCATCGAACGAAGAACTAGGAACTGCCTTCTAGCACGAAGGCTGGCTCTACAGGACAAGTTGTTTCTAAGTGATCCGGTCAGAAGAAACACGCGAAGCCTATTTCGACGAGATGCGTAATTCATGAGAAATTGAAGTTAACGACGTTGAGGGTTGCATTGGTTCAGAATCGGAGATTATTCAGGGCATCGGGTATCGGCTTAAAACGTATGGGCGAACCCTTTAAACAGCATTTTTCACATAGCAGTCTCTGACCTCTGTCATAATCAAACATGCCATGAAGAATCCGATAAAAGCGCTTAAGCTAAAACCAAAAACAGCGAATTCACCTGCAAAGGTTTCTCCTGCCTGGGAACTTAAGGCTCTAACGCCGGAGTTTATTGAGTCTGAACATGCGCAATATGCGGCAACCATAGCCAAAAACATCAAGAAGGACGACGTTCGAAACATCGCCCTCTCTGGAAATTATGGCGTCGGCAAGAGCAGCATTCTTCGTCGAGTTTCGGAAGACCACAAGGGCCGCGTTGTTGAACTCTCGCTATCGACGCTGTCACCGATCGAGGCATCGCAGCTGGACGAATCTGTCCCCGTTCAAGCGACGACGCCGACAAACCGCATCCAGCAAGAAATTGTTAAGCAGCTTTTGTATCGTGCTGAGCCAAAGTCAGCACGCGCTTCACGCTTTCGAAGGATAGAACATTTCAGATGGTGGAGAGAGCTTGCGCTGTCCGTAGTTATGGGCGTCGGGGTTACGGTGGCATTTCTGATCCTAGGATGGGCATCGAAAATTGAGCACACCTTTCGACCCCTCTTTGAACTTGGACTCTGGATCTATCCGATCCTCATACTGCTCGCTTCTGCCGCAATCCTTGCTACCAGGATTCTTCTCCATGGTCGTATCCACATCAAACAGTTTTCCGCCGGTCCCGCAGCGGTCACTCTAGACGAGAAGTCAGTATCCTATTTCGATCAGTATCTTGACGAGATCGTCTATTTCTTCGAGACATCATCTCGCGACATCGTCATCTTCGAGGACATCGACCGCTTCAACGATTCTCATATTTTCGAAACACTTCGTTCTCTAAACGCCCTTCTGAATGCATCACCAAAAATTAAGAAACCAATTCGCTTCATCTACGCGATCAAGGACAGCATCTTCGACCGCGACGGTCTCAAACAGGAGGGGAGAAAGGTTGACGTAGCCCATGCCGGTATAGATGATCCGGCCCAAGCTGAAATCATTCGCGCGAATCGCACGAAGTTCTTTGACCTTGTGATCCCAGTGGTCCCATTCATCACCCATCGAAGCGCACGAAACCTCACAGCACAGATACTCAAGGACATTGAACACGAAGTATCAAATGACCTCATTGATTTAGCCGCCCGGTTCGTTCCTGACATGCGCCTGCTCAAGAATGTACGGAACGAGTTCGTGGTCTTTCGAGATCGAATCTTTTCCGGAGATGGCAAGCATCTCAATCTCAGCGAAACCCACCTTTTCGCCATAATGCTCTACAAAAGTACTCATCTGAGCGACTTTGAAGTGGTCCGCCTCGGTGAAAGCAAGCTGGACCAGTTATATAAGGCAAGCCGGGCACTGATCGTGGGCAACATTCGAGAACGCGAAAGTGAGCTACGCGCGGCCAGAGCAGCCGTGGCAAGCCGAAAGGCGGCCTCCGAGAAGGCCGTACGGCTCGGAAAACGATTAGTTTCGTGTATCGACCTGATGGTCCGGACAGCTAGGTTTCAACGGCAGTATGGGCAGTACTGGCGTGGTGGCAGCGCTGCGCACCCCGATGATTTCCAGACGGTTGAATTTTGGGAGGTCTTTGGCAGTCAAGAAGGCAACCCCACCGTCGGCTGGTACAACCCCCGTTATAGACAAGAAATCAAACTATCTCGCTCCGATGTTGCAGCGTTGGTAGGAGAAACGCTGAACGTAACTACCTGGGATCAAGCCGACGAGAAAGCCCACGCCGAACGTGTTCGTAAGATTGAAGATGAACTGAAATTCCTTCGCTCTGCGGATATGAATGACCTAATGCACCGGCCAGAATTCCGGATGGATTTCGAAGATGAGAAGTATCCATTCTCGAAAGTCGCAGAGAGCCTGTTCACTAAGGGGCTGGTATACAGTCTCATTCAGGACGGATACATCGATCGCAATTTCACGCTCTATACGTCGACATTCCATGGCAACCGCGTAAGCCCCGCTGCCACAAACTTCATCATTCATCATGTTGAACGGGACCTGATGGACGAGCAATTCGTCCTGACTGCAGAAGACGTAGAAGCAGTAATCCGCGAGCGGGGAGCTCGCTCACTAGCCGAAGCGGCAATGTTTAATATTGCGATCCTCGACCATCTACTTCGTTCGAATAACCCCGACGCTGAACTGATGGTTGCTGCCCTTGCACGCCTTGATAATGAGGGCAAACGCTTTTTGCAAGCCTACTTCAGCAGCGGAGCCTTCAAGGAGTTGCTTGCAAAGAAACTGACAGCACGGAGCCCCAATATTCTCGGGTACCTTGTTAGCGGCGTCGAGCTTGACGATGAGACCCAAAAGTCTCTCGTCAGTGTCGCATTAATGAGTCTTACCGAAAAGATGCACCAGACCGTAACCAATCCAACGAAGGACTACCTGCATACTAATTACGGGCAACTTGCATCTATACGATCTGAACCGCTTACGACAGTTCAAGCGGATCTCATAGCACTCCACTTTAAGGAAGCCGGTGTATTGCTTCCTGACCTTGCGACTACAAGTGATTCGGTACGTCCGGCCTTTGTGAAATACGGATTATACGAGATGAGTTTGGATAACTTGCGTGCCGCTGTGGGCGACGACCGTGGCCTCTCGCTCGATGAACTTAGAGCATTAGGCCATGAGGATGTGTATGCGAAGGCGCTTTCTGAGCTTTCGAACTATCTCGACGCAGTGGACGGACATTCCTCAACGAATAACTCTGTGGGGGGATTCGTTCCGGTGATTAAGGATGTGCTCGAAACTGCACCCGAATTGCTCGACCGCGTTGTCGGAGGAGCATCAGATGAGAGTCGTGTCGAGGACCTGGAGACGGTACCGCAAGAAGCATGGAGCATCTTAGCGGCACATAATCGCTTTTCCCCGACTTTCTCAAATATAACGGCTTACATCGAGCAGGTCGGCAAAATTGACGAACATCTAGCCTTCGTCCTGGAAAAGTCGCAGGCTGTTACAGCTCACGAAGACGTCGCTGAGAACGAGAAGCAAGATCTGGCCGTGAAGCTGATCGGCGCCAAAACTAAACTCGGGCCGATTTTGCGCGCAACTTTGGCAGAGAGCCTAGAGCTAACTGAATGGATCCCTTTAAGTAACGTGAACGTCGAGGATGGTGAGCTTTATAGGCAGCTAATTATGCGACGTGTCATTTCTGGCGAGGCAGAAACGTATGAGCATCTGCTTGCGGCAAACTGGAACACACGTGAACGGGTGATCACGGTTATGCCGGAATTCCATGAATGGATTACTCCAGAACTCGTTAATGATGACCTTGCCGTGATTCTCGCGAGCCCGTCGGTTTCTGAGCAAGCGAAGCGCGCTATTTTGAATCGAGCAAGCGAGTTCACATCTGCAGCAGGACGAGAAGAACTCACCGAAATTGCTCGGCTTGCACTGCTGTATGGGCTCCCAATAGGGTTCGACGTCGTTGCAAAGATGGCAGAAAATCGTATCCACATCCCCGATGTGATCGCGTTACTAAGCCCGCATCTCGGGTCAATATTGGACGAGCAGCTATTCGACCTGCTTCGCGCATTCGGTTCACCGTATTCGGAACTGACGACTGTGGGCCGAGACAAACCTAAGGTTGCTAATACCGTAGGAATTGTCGAACTATTAGAAGCTTTGCGCAGTCGAGGGGTTGTTGCGAGCTTCAATGACAGTAAAGACCCGATCATAGTAAGTAAGCGACACAAGGAGCTGTCCTGAAATGGAACTTATCGACCATAGCTTGGTGAAAACACGCGCTCAAGCATCCAAGTAAGCTAATGCCCGCATTATTGAACTCGGTGGGACTAATCCTGCCCGATACCGCTTGTGACAGTCCCTAAACCGTGGTGGTTGGGTCCCCGGAAAGTAGTCCAGTGACTTTGTGAGTATTCGTGTCCGACAATGGACACAGGAGGAATCACAGAAACAATGGCACGCAGACACACACCAGACCAGGTCATCGCTAAAGTCCGCCAAGGACAAAAGATGCTCAACGAAGGCCACCCGATGATCGAGGTCATCAAGGAACTGCAGATCACTGAAGCGACCTGGTACCGCTGGCTCAACCAGTACGGATCCGAGAAAAACGCCGAAGCCAGCAAACGCACCAAAGAGCTGGAAAAGGAAAACGCCCGACTGAAGAAACTGCTAGCTGATCAGATGCTCGCCACCGACATCCTGACCGAGGTAGCGAAGGGAGAATTCTAAGTCCCGAACCACGCCGTCGTGCTGTACGGATGGCGATGGAAAAATTCGGGGCATCCGAACGCTTCGCTTGTCAGATCTTGGGCCAGAATCGCTCTGCGCTACGTAAGAAGAAATCACCGATGAGCTTTGAGGAAGCGCAGCTCAGAGCCGATTTACGCGCCGTCGCGTCCGAGTATCCAGCCTGGGGCTGGCGCAAGGCCCGCTGGCACCTACTGAGCACTGAACGATGGAAAGACACTGTCTTGAACAGCAAGCGTGTCCGTCGGTTGTGGCGTGATGAAGGTCTGGTCTGTAAACCCAAGCGTCGAAAGAAGCGCCGTACCGGCCCTGAAGCCGGTGAGCAGAAGCGACTGACCGCAGAGCATCCAATGCATGTGCTCAGCTTCGACTTTCAATCGGATGTCACCTCCTGCGGACGTCACGTCCGCTTTTTCAACGTCATTGATGAGTACACGAGAACAGCATTGGCGATTGTTCCGCGGCGGTCTTTCAAGGCTGAGGACGTGGTGGCAGTTTTGGAAGGGATCATTGCCGAGACAGGGATCCAGCCGGCGTTCGTGCGGTGTGATAACGGGCCTGAATTCACTGCCGGCGCTTTGGTGAACTGGTGCAACGCTGTTGGGGTTTCTACTGCGTTTATTGATCCGGGTTCGCCTTGGCAGAACGGTTTTATTGAGTCGTTTAACGCCCAGTTCCGACGCGAACAGCTCTCGGGGGAAATTACGGACACCATGGCGGAGGCTAGGTATTTGGCTGATGAATGGAAGGACATTTACAATCAGGAACGTCCCCATGGTTCCTTGAATGGAAAGACGCCGTCCCAGTTTTGGGACGAATGGGTTTTAGAGAATCAGTTAGCTATCGCATAGTTACTGGACTGCTCAAAGGGACCCAACCAGGAAATCCTACTTAGTCGGAGGAATCGGGCGGCAATTGCCAGACATGATCGCAGTTGCCGCCTTACCCGACTCCGGGAACTTCGCTACAGGTCTTTCTTGCGGGCCGGGGTGTCGTTAGCCGTGGGATTCCACGCGTACAAGCCGCCAGCCACAGGGAGGAACAGTAGTGCCGGAAGCCATTGGAACGCGGCTAGTAGGACGAGGGCAGCTAGCAGGACGACTAGAGCGGCTATGTTTGCAGTCTTACTCATGTCATCTCCATGCGAAGTGGTTGGCGACTATTGATAAGCGAGTCTAGCCACACTTTGCATTGGTTGCAATCATAATCTTGAAACACTCATTTTTAGTACATCTGGGTTTGAAAAACACCATGGCTTCTAGGTCGATGATGTATTTTTTGAGTGAACACGTTGGCTCAGATCAAGCTCTTTATTCTCGCAGAGTCCTGACGCAACTACACCGGTTGGATGCCGGGGAATCGTTCAAATTTTTAAAAACTTGCTTGACTTAAAAATTGATCCCTTTTAGGTTTTACTTACTCGCCCCTGTTGCTCCGGAACGATACGGAAGCTCGTGATTGGCCGTGAGCCAATGAAGACGAATCTTTTCAGGTCTCTTACTGAGGTGAAGTACGCAATGTCGAGGATGAAGAAACTTTTGGCCCAACTCTGCGTGGTAGGCGCTTTGGCGCTTTCGCTAGTTGCAGCACCTGCTGTCGCAGAAACGAATTCAGCGCAAGCTGCGGTATCTGTTCAGATCAGCTGCAAATATACGGGAGGAGTCACCAGCTGCAACATGATTGTCCCGGGTGGGTACTGCGGTTCTGGACGCGGTGTTGGCGTCGGTGTGACGACCCACCGCAAGGGCGGAATCATCGTTTCAGCCCCGCTTTTCAAACGGATTTCCTGGCAGGGAGGTCAAACCCGGAGCTACAGCATTTACGTTGGGACGACTTTCACTGCCGTGGTAACGATGGAAGGTAACACGACGACTCGTCCATACCCAACATGTTCGCTCGGTTGAACTGCCACCGACTGATTCGCAGTTGCAGAAACTGAAAGTGCCGGACGTTCGTCTCAAACTAAGACGGATGCTCGGCCCTTTCATTTCTCCGCAGGCTTCGATGGCATTTTTGCCGTCTGTGCGGATGCTCCGGGCTGGGCACTCCCGCCCACATATGGTGCATGAGCATAGAGAATCGCAACCGCGTACAAAAAGGCGTATCCACCGGTGGCCAGTTCGCCACCGAAGCCAAGTCCGAAGCAACGGGCGTAGCACTCGCTCCGGCCCGCCAGGAGTTCACCGACCCTAACGATTTGCCCCGCATTCCCGTCACTCTGATCCAACAGCGTGTCAACGATTACGACGAGGATGAAGAGGTCGCCCGGATCGAAGTGGACGGGCGCACCCTGTTTGCAGGCATGCATCGCGACGACCTGGAAGCACTGATGGAGTCGGACGAGGAGCTCGGAGAAGGCGACCCCTTCTACACGCTTGCCGTTGAGCAGGGCATCACCCGTGAATGGGATGGTCCTATTACCGTGGTTTAAAAGCCGATAACCCATGTTATGTAAAGTTATAGCTGTCGTATTGTCAGAACATGCGAACTCGCGGTCCCTTCGATAGTTCATTGATAACGCAGGTACCCTATCCCAAAATAGGCATCAGCCAGATCTAATTTCGTCCCATAGCAATGCGCTCGTAAGCTCGATGGATTCTCTTGAGGCACATGGTGAGAACCATAAGTAGATGGCCTCCTGCCGCAATAGAGAAGCACGAGACAATACGGATCATTGTCTCTTCAGCGGGATCGAGGCTTGCAGGAGCACCGACCCACTCCATAGATCCAACAACTACTAAGAAGAAAACCAGCAGCAAACCCCAAAGCATTGCCCATAGGCAGTTGAACATTATCTCGTCCAATAGTTCCAAATCAGCATCAATGATTAACGGGTTATTGGGTAAAGAGGTTCTTAACTGGAAGAGGAAAACCGCGACCGCGAATAAAAGCCCGGATACTATAGAAATGCCCGCAACAGCGTTGTCTACTTTTACCAACCTGAAGTCTAGAAACCAAGCGAGAGTGCTTACAGCTATGGGTACGCCTAGTTGCATCAAATAATCCGGGGCATGTATTTTTCCTGTTTGCCCGTTCCTGAGGGTTGTGAAATGACCTCTAGGAATTTGCCAGAGGGACAGCTTCCCCATGTTTTGCTCCTAGACTCTCGCTCCAGCGCGGCTCCCAGCTTATTTTGCCAGTTATTCCCGTAATCTCAGATAACTGCTCTACGCACTTTGCCACTAGCTCATCCACACTTAGCTGCTCCGCGTTGTCTTCGTTGAGGACCAGCCGAAAGCTCGGAGCGCCTCCGCCCTCAACTAAAAATTTCTTTTGTCGCTCACCATCGACTAGGGTGACATAAACATCTTCCTTCTCATGATCCTCGTCAACTGGAATACCAACGACTCGCTTTGCGGCACTCTTGTCAGTTGCCAACTTCCCAAGAAGATCTCGATCAAAGAAAGCACGGCGCCGCGGCCTTGCGATGTGGGATATGACCCCGACTTCGACGTGCACCCCATCTGCAGCATCGACTGACTTTCCCTCGACCCGGAGTTCGACCTCTTTCAATTTCGCATGTTCCGCCCAAGCGTCGCTTTCCGATACGGTGGAGCAGTCCATCTTGATGAGCTTTAGTAGTTCAGCTATATGTGTAGAAAACAACTGGCGAATTCGTATCCCGCCGGAGCCGCGGCGTGAAGATTCTGTCATCAAGAATGCGGAGCGTCCTCTTTCGGGAACCAAAAGAAGCGTCCGAGTTGTTCCAGTTGGTGCATGGCGAGACGAAAGCTGGAATTCCGATTCGCCGGTTTCTGAATCGACTACCTCCCCGGATTCACCGGTGGAACCCACTGAGGTTTCAACTACTACGACCCGCGAGGAATACCTGGATATACCGGTGACATTGACCCAAGTGTTCTTACTTTTATCGACGGTATCCTCTCGAGTCAGCTTGCTTAGCCAATCGGAGAATATGGCTCTGTTGCAAAAATCGTGAAGCTTGAGCATGCTTGGCGGAGATTGGACGGACGGAACGATGACGGATTTCAAGTGGCGCCATTTCCAGGGTGATGTGATCCTGTGGGCGGTGCGCTGGTATTGTCGCTATCCGATCAGCTATCGCGACCTTGAGGAAATGCTGGCGGAACGCGGCATTTCGGTCGACCATACGACGATCTATCGCTGGGTCCAGTGCTACGCCCCGGAGATGGAGAAGCGGCTGCGCTGGTTCTGGCGGCGTGGCTTTGATCCGAGCTGGCGCCTGGATGAAACCTACGTCAAGGTGCGGGGCAAGTGGACCTACCTGTACCGGGCAGTCGACAAGCGGGGCGACACGATCGATTTCTACCTGTCGCCGACCCGCAGCGCCAAGGCAGCGAAGCGGTTCCTGGGCAAGGCCCTGCGAGGCCTGAAGCACTGGGAAAAGCCTGCCACGCTCAATACCGACAAAGCGCCGAGCTATGGTGCAGCGATCACCGAATTGAAGCGCGAAGGAAAGCTGGACCGGGAGACGGCCCACCGGCAGGTGAAGTATCTCAATAACGTGATCGAGGCCGATCACGGAAAGCTCAAGATACTGATCAAGCCGGTGCGCGGTTTCAAATCGATCCCCACGGCCTATGCCACGATCAAGGGATTCGAAGTCATGCGAGCCCTGCGCAAAGGACAGGCTCGCCCCTGGTGCCTGCAGCCCGGCATCAGGGGCGAGGTGCGCCTTGTGGAGAGAGCTTTTGGCATTGGGCCCTCGGCGCTGACGGAGGCCATGGGCATGCTCAACCACCATTTCGCAGCAGCCGCCTGATCGGCGCAGAGCGACAGCCTACCTCTGACTGCCGCCAATCTTTGCAACAGAGCCCGGTGTGGCGGGCTTCGTGATGCCTGCTTGTTCTACGGCACGTTTGAAGGCGCGCTGAAAGGTCTGGTCATACATGTGATGGCGACGCACGACACCGCTCCGTGGATCGGTCGAATGCGTGTGCTGCGCAAAAACCCAGAACCACGGCCAGGAATGCCCGGCGCGCGGATACTTCCGCTCAAGGGCGTCGGGAAGCGCAACGCCGCTGCGGCCCTCGGCCTGGTCCTTCAGCCACCATGCCCGTGCACGCGACAGCTGCTCGCGCAGGCTGGGTGCCAAGCTCTCGGGTAACATCAAGGCCCGATCCTTGGAGCCCTTGCCCTCCCGCACGATGATCGTGCCGTGATCGAAATCCAGATCCTTGACCCGCAGTTGCAAACCCTCACTGATCCGCATGCCCGTTCCATACAGAAGCTGGGCGAACAAACGATGCTCGCCTTCCAGAAAACCGAGGATGCGAACCACTTCATCCGGGGTCAGCACCACCGGCAAGCGCCGCGACGGCCGAGGTCTTCCGATCTCCTGAAGCCAGGGCAGATCCGTGCACAGCACCTTGCCGTAGAAGAACAGCAAGGCCGCCAATGCCTGACGATGCGTGGAGACCGAAACCTTGCGCTCGTTCGCCAGCCAGGACAGAAATGCCTCGACTTCGCTGCTGCCCAAGGTTGCCGGGTGACGCACACCGTGGAAACGGATGAAGGCACGAACCCAGTGGACATAAGCCTGTTCGGTTCGTAAACTGTAATGCAAGTAGCGTATGCGCTCACGCAACTGGTCCAGAACCTTGACCGAACGCAGCGGTGGTAACGGCGCAGTGGCGGTTTTCATGGCTTGTTATGACTGTTTTTTTGTACAGTCTATGCCTCGGGCATCCAAGCAGCAAGCGCGTTACGCCGTGGGTCGATGTTTGATGTTATGGAGCAGCAACGATGTTACGCAGCAGGGTGACGGTGTTCGGCATTCTGAATCTCACCGAGGACTCCTTCTTCGATGAGAGCCGGCGGCTAGACCCCGCCGGCGCTGTCACCGCGGCGATCGAAATGCTGCGAGTCGGATCAGACGTCGTGGATGTCGGACCGGCCGCCAGCCATCCGGACGCGAGGCCTGTATCGCCGGCCGATGAGATCAGACGTATTGCGCCGCTCTTAGACGCCCTGTCCGATCAGATGCACCGTGTTTCAATCGACAGCTTCCAACCGGAAACCCAGCGCTATGCGCTCAAGCGCGGCGTGGGCTACCTGAACGATATCCAAGGATTTCCTGACCCTGCGCTCTATCCCGATATTGCTGAGGCGGACTGCAGGCTGGTGGTTATGCACTCAGCGCAGCGGGATGGCATCGCCACCCGCACCGGTCACCTTCGACCCGAAGACGCGCTCGACGAGATTGTGCGGTTCTTCGAGGCGCGGGTTTCCGCCTTGCGACGGAGCGGGGTCGCTGCCGACCGGCTCATCCTCGATCCGGGGATGGGATTTTTCTTGAGCCCCGCACCGGAAACATCGCTGCACGTGCTGTCGAACCTTCAAAAGCTGAAGTCGGCGTTGGGGCTTCCGCTATTGGTCTCGGTGTCGCGGAAATCCTTCTTGGGCGCCACCGTTGGCCTTCCTGTAAAGGATCTGGGTCCAGCGAGCCTTGCGGCGGAACTTCACGCGATCGGCAATGGCGCTGACTACGTCCGCACCCACGCGCCTGGAGATCTGCGAAGCGCAATCACCATCTCGGAAACCCTCGCGAAATTTCGCAGTCGCGACGCCAGAGACCGAGGGTTAGATCATGCCTAGCATTCACCTTCCGGCCGCCCGCTAGCGGACCCTGGTCAGGTTCCGCGAAGGTGGGCGCAGACATGCTGGGCTCGTCAGGATCAAACTGCACTATGAGGCGGCGGTTCATACCGCGCCAGGGGAGCGAATGGACAGCGAGGAGCCTCCGAACGTTCGGGTCGCCTGCTCGGGTGATATCGACGAGGTTGTGCGGCTGATGCACGACGCTGCGGCGTGGATGTCCGCCAAGGGAACGCCCGCCTGGGACGTCGCGCGGATCGACCGGACATTCGCGGAGACCTTCGTCCTGAGATCCGAGCTCCTAGTCGCGAGTTGCAGCGACGGCATCGTCGGCTGTTGCACCTTGTCGGCCGAGGATCCCGAGTTCTGGCCCGACGCCCTCAAGGGGGAGGCCGCATATCTGCACAAGCTCGCGGTGCGACGGACACATGCGGGCCGGGGCTCTGTTGCAAAAATCGTGAAGCTTGAGCATGCTTGGCGGAGATTGGACGGACGGAACGATGACGGATTTCAAGTGGCGCCATTTCCAGGGTGATGTGATCCTGTGGGCGGTGCGCTGGTATTGTCGCTATCCGATCAGCTATCGCGACCTTGAGGAAATGCTGGCGGAACGCGGCATTTCGGTCGACCATACGACGATCTATCGCTGGGTCCAGTGCTACGCCCCGGAGATGGAGAAGCGGCTGCGCTGGTTCTGGCGGCGTGGCTTTGATCCGAGCTGGCGCCTGGATGAAACCTACGTCAAGGTGCGGGGCAAGTGGACCTACCTGTACCGGGCAGTCGACAAGCGGGGCGACACGATCGATTTCTACCTGTCGCCGACCCGCAGCGCCAAGGCAGCGAAGCGGTTCCTGGGCAAGGCCCTGCGAGGCCTGAAGCACTGGGAAAAGCCTGCCACGCTCAATACCGACAAAGCGCCGAGCTATGGTGCAGCGATCACCGAATTGAAGCGCGAAGGAAAGCTGGACCGGGAGACGGCCCACCGGCAGGTGAAGTATCTCAATAACGTGATCGAGGCCGATCACGGAAAGCTCAAGATACTGATCAAGCCGGTGCGCGGTTTCAAATCGATCCCCACGGCCTATGCCACGATCAAGGGATTCGAAGTCATGCGAGCCCTGCGCAAAGGACAGGCTCGCCCCTGGTGCCTGCAGCCCGGCATCAGGGGCGAGGTGCGCCTTGTGGAGAGAGCTTTTGGCATTGGGCCCTCGGCGCTGACGGAGGCCATGGGCATGCTCAACCACCATTTCGCAGCAGCCGCCTGATCGGCGCAGAGCGACAGCCTACCTCTGACTGCCGCCAATCTTTGCAACAGAGCCGAGAATATATCTAGGAGATCGCTACCCAGAAGATCAGCCGGTGCGAAAACACGGCCAGCTCCTTCACTCTTACCCTTCTCACGAAAAGTTAATTCATGAATCGTAAGCACTCTTCTGGCCATCTGCTCCCCCACAATAATCGAATCTAAATCTCAAGAGAAACCTACAGCATCAGACCCACATTCAGGGATATTCGATCAGAGTATGGATGCTCGGAAAATCTTTAAGCACATGAAGTAACTGCACGGCTCGGTTGTGTCTAAATCGTTCGTTTATGACACACCAAACCGTGCGCTCTGCTGAAAAGCAAGGACAGTTGAAAAATCAACAGATTTTTAGGCGTGCTTCGCCGCAAAACTCAGTGTCACAAACTATGTGCCGATACACACCTGTTCGC
Organism: Glutamicibacter soli; assembly: GCF_052322135.1. NCBI lineage: Bacteria > Bacillati > Actinomycetota > Actinomycetes > Micrococcales > Micrococcaceae > Glutamicibacter > Glutamicibacter soli. The sequence goes on along the minus strand of NZ_JBQRUB010000002.1, from coordinate 8,975 downwards.
ACGAGTATTGATACATTTGGATACATGGGACACCTCCTCGGGTACGCCAGAGTCTCTACCGGCGACCAAGATGCACAACTTCAGCTCGATGCGCTCACTGCAGCAGGCTGCTATCGCATCTTCACCGACACCGCCTCCGGGGCCCTCGAGTCACGTCCCGAACTCGATAAACTCCTGGACCAGATACGGCCAGGCGACACTTTGGTGGTCTGGAGGCTCGATCGACTCGGTCGCTCCATTCGCCACCTGATCAATCACATGGACGCGCTGCAGCAACAAGGCATTGAGTTCAAATCCCTGCAGGAGAACATCGACACCAGCTCCTCCGGCGGACGACTCGTCTTCAACATCTTCGCTTCACTCGCCGAATTCGAAAGAGACCTTATCCGCGAACGCACCAACGCCGGGCTCCAAGCAGCCCGAGCCCGCGGCCGCACTGGCGGACGACCACCATCCCTGTCCCCCGACAAACTACGCACCGCCAAAAGACTTTATGAACAGAAGGACATGACAGTTGCGCAAATAGGCGAAGTTCTAGGTGTCAGCCGTAGCACGGTTTACCGGGCGTTGGGTAAAGCACCGGAATAGCAAAGACAACTGAAGCACTCAATCACCAATAGCCTTCTTGACTAATACAGCCAGCCGCAATGCCATTTTCGGCCAGATCTGCTTACGCTCTATGCTGGCCATAACTTGGTTACGAAAAATCGCGAAACGAGGATCCGGCCTTCCATCGCCTCTAGCAGTTCCTCCATCCATAATTGCGGAACAGTCCAGAAGCGTCTCAAAAATCGAAGAGCCGCCAAAGTTCACTGTTCCAGCTATGCGCAATCAGCTTCCACGGAACATGATAAGTGGACGAATAAGACACCTCATACTGACCTGCCCTCAGTATTCTCCGCTCGTTTCCAGATCCTAACCCGGAGTAGAGCCCCACTCGGCAGCACGCTAATGAAATCGAGGAAATCACTACTATCAACCGATGATGGACGAAGGAGCGATCGGTGCCGTTTGCCACAGAAAGCCCCAAGAAGCGGGTTGTGGCATATTTGGAATCGTTAATTTACCATGTAATATTATTACAACTTGGGATTTCTGGGGTCAAAAATACATGGGGGGCAACAACTTGGCCGACTTTAATATGGACACAGCGGTACGACTACACACAGCATTGCTACCGCTCACAGAGCCCCTGCACGAGGCCTTTGCTCTGGCTGTGATTGATGCGCAAACTTATATCCCGCCATACAAAAATGCCGGACGCATGGCTCACCTTCGATCTGGAGTGATTCGTGCCGGTGTTCGTGAACACTTAACCAATGCCCCTGCAGCCAGTTGGTCGCTCGGTGGAAACCCTGAACTTATGGGACAGATTTCACTCGTTCACAAGGAAGAGGGCATCACCATGCGTCTACTCAAGTCTGCGAAGCAGACCGCAGGGGTCCCTCACGCCGGTTCAAATCTCACACGCCGAGCATATTGGCGAAATACGCCCATGCTCGAATTCGAAACCGGCACACTTTTCCCAGATCCAGGCTTTCACCGCCTTCTCGCACTCTGGACACCGCAAAACGACGGTACTGTTTCACTTCGAGTCGTACGACCCATCAAGGAAGGTCGATATGGAGGCACCGTGGAAGTCGATTTCGCAATGGAACTGGCGCCCAACCGAAGCGACTTTGAGCAACTCGAATTCGTCGGCGAGCCTGCTCACGAAGAAGACCTATTCAATCCCCAAGTAGCGGAGGACGAAATTTCAGGTGAGGAGGGTGTCTAACGAGCCAGGTGTCCGCCTACTAACGTTGAGGCATCTACTCGGCATCAGCCAGGCCGAACTTTCACTGGCAACAGGAATCAGCCAAGCGCAGATTTCACTCATGGAAAGAGGGGACCGAACTCTTTCACCCACTGCAGCACAGTCCATTGCCTTCGCGACCAACACCCCTATCACTTTTTTTGAGATGGATGCTCAGCCATTGCCAGGACCCCTTACCTACCGAAAGTTGGCCTCAGCAGGAGCAAAGGCTGCGGTCGAAGCCCGGTTCAACGAAATCGAGCGTATCGCAAATCATATGGGTACTGCTGTCGATTTCGTTCGCCCAAACCTGCCCCGCGCAGCTGCCACTGAGGAGTCACTCATCACTGGCGAAGACATGGAATTCTACGCGAAAGCTACACGCACAGCTCTAGGGCTGAACACCGAAACCCCAGTGCTTAACCTGACCCGTTCATTGGAACGAAAGGGAGTTATCGTTGTTCCCATTTCCGACCGATCTGAAGATCTTTTTCCCAAGCACGAGGGTCTTTCGCGGCCCACTTATCCCAGCCATCGCCCGTTCATAACATATGTGAGTGGCGGTTCTGGTGACCGCGAGAGGTTCAGTAAGGCCCATGAGCTCGGCCATTTGATCCTCCATGGCGATCGCATCCTGCTAGACGAGAAGGCCAAAGAACAGGAAGCGAACGAATTTGCCGGCGCATTCCTTCTACCGAAAAAATCCATGCAGAATGAGATCAGCGAGACTCTTAACCTGAGCGGCTACCTCAAACTCAAAGCCACTTGGGGTGTATCTATCCAGGCAATCATTGCCCGTGGGCACAAACTCGGGCTCCTAAGCGACACCAGACGGAAATCACTCATGGTGCAACTTTCGTACAAAGGTTGGCGTAAGGAAGAGCCCGTCAAAGTTGCCCCTGAAGAACCTATACTCCTCCGACAAATGTTGACTAGGATGTTCGGTTCCACTCCATACACCAAGGCAGCGCAAAAACTCGGAATTTCACCCAAGTTTCTCCGACTTTGGGCTCCTGGGGCAGAGGAAAATAATGCCTCAGAAGGCACACCACATGTAACCTCCCGCGAAGAAGACAACAACGTGGTGCAACTCTTCGGAACACGTAGAAACTAAGCCATTTAGGGCACGTATAGGATCTCAACTGCGAAGCATACGGATACATCCGCTGACTTGGGACTTCAGTGGACACCTACGAGATAAAATGATCAGTTAAAGCAGAATCCCGGCCGTTTGATCGGCCTTCAGAAGAAGACTACAGGGACGGTTCCGGGATGTTCTCTTTCATTCTAGACGAATCGGATGTTGATGGCCAACCTACAAACGTGGAGTTTCCATGAGCTTCATTTTGGGACCGCACGCTTAAGGCACTACCTTGACGAATGCGGTGAGAATCAAGATCTAGCTATGCAGCTTTACGAGTGGAATACAGAAATTTCGGCTGCTTTCTGGGAATCATTCACTCACCTCGAGGTGGCGCTGCGCAATGCCATTGACCGACAGATGACTGTTCGGCACATAACCAAAGGGCGCGCGGGGCATTGGATATTTGATGACGCACGCGAACTCGGCCGGGATCGAGGGCGGGGATCTCGCCGCCATGCATACCCCTATGCTGATATCGATACCGCCATTGGACGTGTTCGAAAGAACGGGATGCCACTGGACTCAGGACAGATCATCTCAGAAATCTCCTTTGGTTTCTGGCACCAAATGGTGTCAAAGAGTCAAATGTTCCTGTGGCCCGATTTGGTAGGAGCCTTTCCTCATATGAAAAGCCGTAACCAAGCCCTTGTCAGCGCTAAGGTTGAATCACTCAGGTCGTTGCGAAACAGGATAGGGCACCATCATCGAATTTGGGCCGCAGATCTGCCTGCAAGATTTTCCGACCTCCACACCTTGTCCGGATACATAGACCCAGACTTGGAAACATGGATCGAAGAAAACAGTCGTGTGCCAACACTTTTGACTAGTCGCCCTAGAGCTACCTAGAAAAAATCATTCCGAAAGAATGCCCCTTACCTATAGGTATCCGCATAGAGATTCTTCACCCATCGCGTAATAGCAGAGTTTTTCACTAAACGAGTCATGCTCGCAGTTTTCTCTCAACGCTGAGAATTCTTCACCGCGAACAAGACGCAGGGCAACTTCCTTAGGAACCAAACTCTGAGCCCACAGCGCGCATAGCCGATTGATCGGACAACACGTCCTGGAAATAAGATCGGGGCGTCGTAAGAACCTTTACCACAAGAATGGATAAGACCGCAGTCGAATGCTAAATTTTTCCAAAAACATACCCTTAAATCTTCCAATCAAAATGTCGGAAAGGCAGTGAAAATTTGATAAGTGACTACCTCCGAGTTATCCAACGGTTCAGCGAAGAGATTGAGGAAGGCACACAATGGCCACGGACGCGCTGCCCCTCATGCCGGGAAGGATACGTGAAGTGGGGTAAGCCAGAAACCGCTGAAAACAAAATTTCTCGTAGCTACCGAGGACATGACGCATGGGAGCCAGAATGGATTTCCGGAACGATGCAACTTAGCGGTCGTTGCGAAAATAGCGAGTGCGAACAGATTGTCACGGCGGTCGGAAGTTTTAGAGTGGATGTATCTCGTGATCGACCGATAAATGATCCGGACGAAGGATATCAAGGTCAAAGGTACTCCGAATTTTACAAGATTGATTACTTTAACCCTCCTTTGCTCCTAATAACGTTGCCGGAAGATATACCTAGGGATGTGCGTCGAGCTATCGATAGAGCCCGCCCCCTAGTCTTCGTAGACCCAAGCTTCGCAGCAACTGCCCTACGAAATTCTGTCGAATGCTTTTTAAGCAACGAGGGCGTACCAGCACGCAACTCCAAAGGCTCATACACGCCATTGCACCAAAGAATCAAACAATGGAAAACGAAAACGGGTAATCAGAAGGTCGCAGAATTACTACAAGCAGTCAAGTGGATTGGCAACGAGGGAACTCATGAGGGAACATCCCTCACAGTTCAGGAAATACTTGTCAGCTTGGAATTCATTGAGGCAGCCTTCCACGAGCTCCTAGTTGCACCTGGAATTAGCCAAAGAGTTCAAACTGTAAATCAATCGAAGGGGCGCTTTGGCTAAATTACTACCATCGCCGCTAATTGACCACATCTTATAATCGACGTCTTCCATTGAGGACAATGTATCTCAACCTAAGAGTTGTAACACGCCTTGTTGGATGCCACTCCCCTGAAGAAAATCCGCGAGAAATCAATGCTCCACTATTCTTACAACTATGTGTTGCAACTGACGGCCTAAAATCGTGTCGCCGTCGTTAGTTGCGAGACACTTTTAGCGGGCCACGGTCAGTGCGGATCGGCTATGCTGCGTTTCGACCAAAGACCAAACCCTTCAGTAGCCTCTGAACCCGATCGTAGGGGTCGTCCTGTGCGATGACCCCGTCGTCCACGGCCAGCCTAAAAAGCTGGGCCGCGCGGATTGAACAACATCCTTATCGCTCTGCACTCGGACGATACCTTGGCGATTCCAACCTTTGACCGTCACTGGCTGTGGACTCACAAAATGCTCGATCATACTGGATTTAGAGACCAAGCATGAACACTGACTGGAATTAGCTGCTAGATTCCGAAAATTTATGAATCACGACCAAGAATTATGTTCTTTTGAGCCTCAAACTCGGACTCGCTTAGGTGTCCAGCTTCCTTCATTTTTATCAGCCTTTCCAACTTTCCAAGCAAGTCGTCATCCGAAGATCCACTCAAATTATTTTGTGTTCCCTGCGTTGGCGTCGCAGTAGTATCACCAGAAGGTGTCGTACTTACCGGCGCGACTGTTTCGCTGCTGGCACGTACTGCTGATTCGATTTTCGCGCACCAGCCGAACGCATCGGTTCTCGCCTTGAGGTAGGCAGGATTATTTTTAGGTAGCCCACTGCCAGGAGCATCGAGAAAAGTTATCTCGATCAAGGACCATCGGGCATCGTTAAGGCTGAGGCGCAATAGAACTTTGTTCACGTGCTCCCGACTTGTCTTAGAAGTACCTAAGCCACCGATGACGGCTCCTGTCCCTCCTGCGATTGCTCCACCTACAATGGCGGAACCGATCTGACGACCACGCCCAGCAGGCGTTACCGTAATTCCGTCTTCAACTACATCAACGCCAATTACGGAGGTATGGTCTAAGAGCATCCCTGAGGTATACGAGGGACGAAATAGATATGCCTGCCCTTTGCTCCCCTGCCCCAACACATGACCATCACTTGCTTGGCTGAGGATCGGCCCACTCACGCCTTCGTCAAGAAGCCACTTCACACGAAGAGGGCGCATCTGATCGATATTGCTTTGCGTTTTGACTTGCTGTTTAGTGGGCTTCCCAGCCTGCATAATTAGGCCAACGACCACAAAGACTACGAGTAGAGCAAGAATAATTTCCAATGACCCATCCTGAATGGCAAAAGTTCCAGGCGTAGGAACTTTGTGAATAATCAAAATCTGATTATCCCTGATCATGCGATGAGTTTTCTAAAACGACGGCAGGTCAACAAATTTAGAGTCGGTGCGTGTCGCACCTTCCTTAGGGTTACTGATAACCCTTAGACTGCTGTCATGACTATCAAACGGCGACCTCGTGGGACGCTCCATGAGCCTACATCCATTGGGTGGAAGGTTGAGAAGGCCAGCAAAGATCGTTTTGCTGAGCTTGCTGAGAAGTCGGGATATACAAGCGCCGCTTTTTTTGACCTCATGGTGAAAACAGTCGAACTTGATAGCCGAGGTATCCCAACGTGGGTTCCTCAGGAACTCGAAAAGGACCAGCTGCCTATCGACAAGCCTTAAACAGAAAAGCCCGCGCAAAGCGCGGGACTGAAATTCTGAATCCGATCTGAACACTTTGCCGAGTACAGCAGATCGAGATTTACCACGAAGCTTCCGGTTACCAGCCGGACGCTCCCCTTCCTTTACCCTCCAAAGAGAAAAGGACTTATGTGTCTATAGTAGCGCCTCCGCGCGCCCAATCAAGCACCAGCACCCCCGAAACGCCGCAAAACACCGCGATCCACACCACAAAACCACGCTGGTGCACCCGCCCCACCGACGGCCGCATCGCCGCCATCCTCGCCCACACCGCCAAACGACACCGCCCCTTTACCAAGGCAGAAACCCCCGAAGGATTCACTGTCAAGGGGAAAAGCCAGTTCAACGCGGCCAAAGAAGCCCTCGCCACCAAACACGCCCACACCCCCGCCCCGATACACATCAAGCGGGTCTCCCGTGCCCAGGAAACCTCGCCTCGCGCGATTGCCTGGGCCATCCCCACTGGCAGCAAGAAAATCGACCACACCGCCCAAGCCTGGCGCGCCACACGCACCCTCGACGCACTGCTCGAACGCCGCGCAGACTGCAAACGCAACATCCTCGCCGTCCTCTGGGTACTCCTTCGCTACACCGACCACGAGAGCATGACGGTGCGCATCACCTGGGACACCATCGCTTCTAAAGCACGCGTATCCCGCTCCACCGTAGGCAACGCTCTCAAATTCCTACGCACCCACGGCATCCTCGGCATCGTCGCCTCCGGCCGCAGCGCACAATACGCCGCCAAAGCTGGCCAGCCAGCGACCAACGAAGCCCCCGTCTACGTCGTGTGCCGCCCCATCGGCCTCGGACTCCGCCCCCAGGACTCCGAAGACACGACCACAACCCGCCAGACCCACCACACCCCCAACAACACGGCCTGTGGAAATAACTTAGAACCCCTCCCCGTAGGGGGGTTAACCACTTACGAAGTAAGTTCCTACACGCGCACGCGCGAGAAAAACACTCACAATGAGCCGCTACGCGGCACTGAAAAGATTTTTGGGCACGGCTCCGCCGTGCGAACTCACCACAGCGATGATCGACCAGTCGAACTGTGGCCAGCTCACAGAACTATCAGCTCTAGAGGACAGGGGTTATCGGCTGCCGCTGAAATCTTGCGTCGAATGCCAGATTTTGCCCGTTTTTCCAAGAAAAACGTGCTCAACATGTTCAAGCCATTCTTCAATGCCGGATGGACAATCGCAGATATCCAGCACGCCTTGGAATGGCGCACCACACCAGGCCTGCACGGCAAGGAAGCCTGGGGAGTACTCCCCCAGCACAACCGTGAAACTCAGTCCTACATCGACTACTGCCGGATCTTGCGCGCAGCGATCCTGCACCGCATGAACCAATGGCGCACCGCCACCGGAGAAATCATGCTCAGCCGATCCCAGCGAGCAGCAGCCGCCAGCAGCCACGCGCGCGCCGCCGCCCGAGCCGCCGCCGAACGCCGCGCCCAGCAAGCCGCGCAGCGCCCGCAGCTGCGCACCACGGCCTCCCGAGGTGCCGCAGCCGCACGCGCCGCCCTGGCCGCCGCACGCCGAACCAGGGCATGTTCCTAGCCTCCTGCCCACATGGGCACGAAAAAAGCCCTCCCGCTCCGCTGCTTTTTTCGCACACATGGTGGACAGCAGGAACCAATCGACCGACCGAACACAAGCCACACGCTCAGAACTCGAGTCAGCACACGATATGCGAGCATGGCATGTGCACGGATCTCTAGAAAGCAGCACTCATGACACGAAACCCATAACAAGCAACGCACTATCTCACCCAAGCGCGCGCTGCAATCATCTTTGGACTCATCTACCTGGTATTCCTTTCATCACGCCAGGACGTGACGGCTGGATCTACACAAGCGCCGCAGGAACAATCCTCGTGATGGGCGCGGCCGCACGCGGCCACTACCGACTTAGCCAAGAAAACCAACCACAAACAACCGAACTACGTTGGTTATACGAAGCTGTCATCCTCGGGTTCTTCGTATCTTTCGCTGCTGCGATAGGTCGAAATATCACCTAGATCTCGTAACTTCATAACACCTCGCGCACAGACCAAGAACCAGTGCGCGGATGCTCCACCAGCTCCCAGGTCACAAGATCCGACCTGGGATTAGCGCCAAGCCGCACCTGCACCAGCCACACCGCATAATCAATCCGGTCAGCGCTGCCCTTCTTAATAGTGAAGCTCGTATCTTCCCACCACTTCACTCGTTCATAATGATGGGTAGGTTCCACGACAACCTGCCAGACCCGACCGCCCCGCCGAATCTTCCAAGGCGCGGAGGCCGTCGTAAAAATAACATCAACAAGCTCGACAGACAT